>NZ_JBBEOI010000011.1 GCF_037860755.1 Aquipuribacter hungaricus
AGGGCGAGCGGTGGCTGCCGAGGTTCTGGCAGCAGGCCGCGGCCGGTCGGGCCGCCGCCCGCCGGCGTGCCGGGCGGCGCGGCTGGCCCGGTCGCGGCACCGGGAGGGTGAACTACGTCGAGCCGGCCGTGGAGTACCAGGGCACGACGGTGCAGGTGTGCGGCCTGTGGCCGATGGTGGCGGGCTCGGGCAACCCGGTGCGGGGCGTGCCGCTGGGCCGCAGCCTCCTCAACGGCTCCACCGTCTGCGCCGACCCGATGCACTGGTTCCTCGCCGGGCTGGCGCCGAACCCGTCGTGCTTCGTGCTCGGCCGGCCCCACCTGGGCAAGAGCAGCCTGGTGCGGCACATGGTGACGATCCTGCACGCCTGGGGGATCGTCCCCATGGTCCTGTCCGACACCAAGCCGGACTACGTCGACCTGGTCCGCGAGCTGCAGGGCCAGGTCATCCCCGTCGGGGTGGGCCGCGGGTCCATCAACCCCCTCGACCAGGGGCCCCTGGTCGCCGAGCTGGAGCAGATCACCGACCCCGCCCGGCGCCGGGCCGCGCTGGAGGAGATGCGCGGGCGCCGGCGCACCACCCTCCAGGGGCTGCTGGACCTCGTCGGGGGCGCCCGGATGGAGCCCTACGAGCAGTCCATCGTCGCCGAGGCGCTGCGGGTCCTCGACGAGACCCACCCCGGCGTCCCCCTCGTCCAGGACCTGAGCGAGCTCGTCGCCTCCCGACCGGACCGGCTCGCCGCGATCGCCCTGGACCGCGGGGACACCGACTACTACCACCAGCGGGTCGAGCGGCTGCTCGGTGCGCTGCACGCCCTCGGCCCGTCCGGGCCCTTCGGCGACGTCCTGGCCCGCCCCACGAGCCAGCACATCCGGATGGGCCAGCCGGTCGTGTTCGACCTGTCGGGCATCGACGACGCCGAGCAGCAGCTGCTCGCCGCGGTGCAGTCGGTGTGCTGGTCGTACGGCTCGGCGATGGTGTCAGCCGACAAGCACCTCGCCGAGTCCGGGCTGCGACCCAGGCGCCACTACTTCCTGGTCATGGACGAGCTGTGGCGCATCCTGCGCGCCTCGGAGCAGATGGTCTACTTCCTCGACGCCCTGACCCGGCTCAACCGCCAGCGCGCCATCGGCCAGGCGATGATCACCCACACCATGGACGACCTCAAGCTGGCCACCCCGCACCTGACCAACATCGCGCGGGGCTTCGTCGAACGCTCCGGCATGGTGTTCCTCGGCGGGCTCGCGGTCCGGGAGATGGGCAACCTCGAGGAGGTCTTCGCCATGTCCGGGCGGGAGAAGGCCCTGATCGACGACTGGTCCGTCGACGCCGGCGTCAACCCGGAGACCTCGCAGGCCGCGGCCCCCGCCGGCCGCGGGAAGTTCCTGCTCAAGGTCGGCAAGAAGGCCGGCGTGCCGTTCAAGCTCACGCTCGTGGCCAGCGAGCTGGCGGTCAACGACACCAACCGCGCCTGGTCGCAGGCCCGGCAGCGCGTCATCGGCCAGCGCGCCGCGCGCCCGGAGGAGACGGCCTGATGGCGCCAGAGCCCAACCGCCGCAGCGAGCCCGCCGGCAGCGACACCCCCTGGCTCGTCCTGGGCGGCGTCCTCCTCGCCCTCCTGCTGCTGGCCGCCGCGGTGTGGGCCGGCGCGGCCACCAACCCCGCGCTCACCGGGCGCGGCGACGACCCGGTCACGGTCGTCCTGCGCGTCCTCACCGGCCAGGTCCCCACCACAGCCACCCAGACGGCCGTCACCGGCGCCCTGCTGGTGCTCCTCGTCCTCAGCGGCGCCGTGCTCGGTCTCACCGCGCTCCGGCACCGCCGTGGCCGTTCCCGCGTGGACTACAAGGCACGCTGGCTGGCCAGCAGCCGCGACGTGCACCGCCTCACTCAGGGCCCCGCCGCCGCGGACAGCGAACGTCTGGGCGCCGGGGGCGCCGGGGTCGGCGTCACCCTCGGCACCCACCTGCCCTCCTCCCAGCGGCTGTGGGCCTCGTGGGAGTCGGTCCAGGTGTGGGTGATGGGCCCGCGGTCGGGCAAGACGACCTGCGTGTGCATCCCGCAGGTGGTCGAACCAGCCGGACCGGTCATCGCCACCTCGAACAAGCCCGACCTCGTGGACGCCACCCGCGGCCCGCGCAGCGAGACCGGCGTGGTGTGGGTCCACGACGTCCAGGACATCATCGGGGAGCCGGCCAGCTGGTGGTGGGACCCGCTGTCGTTCGTGGTCGACCTGCAGACGGCCGAGAAGCTGGCCGACGTGTTCATCAGCTCCGCGACGTCGGCCGGGGACACCCAGGACGCCTACTTCAAGTCCGCCGGCAAGGAGCTGCTGGCCCGCCTGCTGCTCGCCGCCGCCCTGGCCGGGCGGCCCATCACCGACGTGCAGCGGTGGGCGAACACCCCCCGGCCCAGCGCCGACGACAACCCGGCCCGGCTCCTCAAGGACCACGGCCAGGACGCCCTCGCCCTCGCCCTGGACGCCACGCAACGGCTGACGGAGAAGCAGCGCGACGGGGTCTACGGCACCATGCGCCCCTGGATCGGCGTCCTCGCCAACCGCCAGCTGCTGCCCTGGATCACCGATCCCGCCGGCACCCGCCCCCACTTCGACCCCCAGGCGTTCATCAGCTCCACCGACACCGTCTACCTGATCAGCAAGGAGGGCGAGGGCTCCGCCCGCGCGCTCACCGCGGCCCTGACGATGGCCATCCTCACCGCCGCCGAGGCCCACGCGTCCCGCCAGCCCACCGGGCGCCTCAGCCCCGCGCTCACCGCCGTCCTCGACGAGGCCGCCAACGTCTGCCGCTGGCGGGCCCTGCCCGACCTCTACAGCCACTACGGCTCCCGCGGGATCGTGCTGTCGGCGTTCTTCCAGTCCTGGGCCCAAGGCGTCGAGGCCTACGGCGCCACCGGCATTGACAAGCTCTGGTCGGCGGCCAACGTCCGGGTCGTCGGCCCCGGCCTGGCAGAGGAGAAGTTCCTCACCGTGGTGTCCTCCCTGATCGGGGACTACGACCGGCTCAAGCGCACCTCCTCCCAGCAGAGGACCACCCGCAGCACCACCACGTCGGTCCAGCGCCAGCGCCTCTTCGACGTCTCCGACCTCGCTGCGCTGCCCCTCGGCCGCGCCGTCGCGCTGATCTCCGGTGTGCCCGCGGTCCTGCTGCAGCTGGACCACCACTCCACCCGCCCGTACGCCGGGTCCGTGACCGCCTCCCAGGCTGTCTACGAGACGGCCAGAGCCCGGCCCCTGGGCCTGGCTCTGGAAAGTGCCCGATGACCACCGACGCCACCTCAGCCGCCGGCGACGCCCCCGGGACCGTCACAGCAGCCGGCGACACCGCGGCCGGTGCGGCCGTTGTGGACGGCGAAGCTGACGTCGGCGAGCCCGGCGTGCAGGAGTTCGACGGCGAGCCCGTCGATTTAGGCGAGGACGCCCCGGCCAGCACCTACTACCCCAACGCCGCGGAGTGGGTCGAGCGCTGGCTGCTGCCGCACTACAAGCGCGACCCCGCCAGCCACCGGTGGGACCCCCGCTGGTGGGAGTACACCGAGGTCGTCGCCCGCCTGGAGGCCCTGTGGCGGGCGTGGGAGTACCTGCGGACCGACGGCATGACCGGCCCCGCGCTGTTCTTCCGCGACTTCCTCGACCCCACCATGCGGGAGCTCACCGCCGCCGACGGCCCGTTCTGGGACGTCAGCGACATCCACGACCGGACGCTGCCCCAGGTGTGGCCGCACGAGCCCCCACCCGCGGGCCTGTTCGACGACGCCCCCGACGAGCAGTGACCCCACCAGCAGTGACCCCACCAGCAGTGACCCGGCGCACCTCACCGGCACGCCACCTTGAGAGGACGTGAGCATGAGCGAGAGCGCCGAAGACGAGATCGGCCAGGACGTGGACCGGCTCGTCCGGTCCGCCCTGATGGCCGCCGGGCAGATCCGCGAGCACGCCGCGCGCCACAGCCAGACCGGTGCCTGGGCGCTGCAGCAGCAGCAGAGCGCCGCCGTCGCCGAGCACCGTGAGACCACCCGCCTGGTCTACGACCGGGTGCGCCGTGAGGAGTTCTGGAACCAGGCCACCCCAGCCCAGGTCGCCGACCTCGTGACCTTCACCACCGCCGTCGCACCGCACGACGCCCTCGGGCGCGAGGCCCACGACGTCATCCGCGAGCAGCTGCACGCCCGCCACGGCATCGACCTCGCCACGATCACCGCCGCGCACGACGACCCCGCAGACCGGCGCAACGCCCTCATGCACGCCCTCGACGACCGCGCTGCAGCGCGCCGCGAGGACGCCGAGCTCCGCGGCTCGGGCATGGGCCGCGGCGACGACGGCGCCCAGGCTGCCACCGCCTCGAACGGCGTCGGTGGCGCACCCACGGCCTCCGCCGAAGGTCCTGACGCCGCCTCTCAGCCAGCTGCCGCTCCCGACCTCGCCATAGCCACCGCGGGACGCGTCGACGCATCGTCGACCGAGCACACCCGTACGGCTGACGAAGGGCTCGCTGGCGTCTCGTCGGCCGCGGCGCAAGCACGCCGTGAGGCGGCCACGAGTTTCCCCCAGTCCGCGAGCTCGACGTTGCGCGACGGCGGCAACCGCCCCACCAAGCCCGCCGCGCCCGGCCACGGCCCCCGCGACCGCGTCCCCGAACTCACGCGCTAAGCACCCCCGCTGCCCTTCCGGCGCAGCAGCTGCCCTACAAGATGTCGCCGGGGTGAGTCGATCAGCCTCGTGAGGCGCCACCCCGGGGCCAAGCCGGGTTGCCTCGAGCAGGAGAGCTGGCACGTTCTGACCCTTAGCGAGACGTGGGCCGGTAGCCGCAGGCCCGACGGTCGCCTCGCCTGGAAGTGGCCCCACCCGTAGCAACATCCGTCCGCTCTGTTGTGGGTCCGCCATCACTGCCTAGTCGTAGCCGTGGAGTTGGTCAGCAGAGCCCAGCCCCTCTGCCGTCAGGGACCGGGCTCACTGACTGCCGGGTGCGTGGGCGAACTCAGGCCCGGGTGTCGACTCGGGTGACGGGGCTGCCCCCGGTGAGGTAGTCCAGCGCCTTGCTGATCATGTCCTGGAAGGCTTGCCCGCTGTCGTCGCCGACACGGAGGAGGAGGGCGTGGAAGTAGTCAGGGGAGACGTCGCCCTCGATAGCCCCCCGCTGCCGGTCGGCCATCAGCTGCATGGCGAGCTGACCCGCCGCCATGGCGTCGTCTCCGCTGAGCCCTTCCAGCCCGTGGAAGGTCATCGAGTCACCCTGGGTGGTGACCGTCATGCCGAAGGTGTTGAGCAGGAAGCTCCGGTCGGATCCGGTCAGCGCGCCGACAAGTGATGCCGAGGTGTGAAGAGGCGGAGCCGGCTGTGCTGCCCTCGTACTCGGGGCCTCGCTGGTGCGCCCGACGTGCGGCATGGGCATGGTGCTCGAAATCTTCACGGGGCGGCTCCTTCCTGCAGGGCACTATCGGCAGGTGTCAGGGCCGGATGAAGCCGGCGGTGATGCGGTCGTCCGCGCCGTAAAAGTCCTCGCGCGCACCGTGATCACGATGCGGTCACCCTCGTAGAACTCACGCGCACGTCGAACTCGAAGCCCACACCGCTCTCGCCACGGTTGCGTGTACCGGGACTTCCTGCTCGTCGACGAGGCTCCTACGCCCTGGGGTGCGGGCGGCGTCAACCGCGCTCGAGGTCGCCATCGGCGCGCGGACCCTTGCCGCGTCCGGTCAGCAGGTCCGTCTGCGAAGGCTCGATCCTCGCGCGTCCGGCGCCGGCGAGCTGTGACACGGACCGCATGGCGGCGTGCATGGACGCGTCCGTCGCGGCCGCCGCCTGGACGCGGCCCTGAGCCCGCTGGGCGGCAGCGACGGCCTTGGCGGTCCGGTCGGCCTGGCGCAGCACCGCCAGCCAACCAGTCCTCGAATCACGACCCGTCCCCCGGCCCATCAGACGCAAGCTGTAAGCAGCGTTGGCGGCCGACGACTCCTGCTTGTGCTGGTCCCGGTCCGCCCCGAAGGCGACCGGCTGCGCCGCGCGCGCCAAGACCTCCGACGCCGCCGCCAACGGTCCCGGCCGGTCCTTCTCGATAGCCAGCGACGCCCGCGCCAGCGCCGCCGCCGCAGCACCCGCCGCGGCACGGTCCTCGGCCGCGCTGCTGCGGTCGCGGTAACCCCCGAGCACCCGACCCGCCCGCACCGGAGCACCGGTCGTCCGCACCGTGGTGGCCACGTCACCGCCGGCCCACCGGCGCGTCCACAGCCCGGCCACGTCCTCGGCCCCGGCCGGGTCCTGACCCCACCGCGTGCGCAGCTGGCCTAGGCTCAGCGTGCGATCCAACCGGCCGGCGCCGTACCAGACCGGTGCCGCCCGTCGACCGTCCCGCTCGAGCGACACCAGCGCGACGGAGTACCCGACCACACGCTGCCGGTCGCCCTCGGCGTAGCGGGGCCGGACCAGCACACGAGCGTCCCGCAGCCCGTCGACGAGCTCCCGCTCACTTCCTGCCTCGGCGGCCACCGCCCTGACACGACGCCGCAGCTCGTCCCGGGCGGGTGCCAGGGCCGTTTCGCGCTGCGCCCGCGCGAGCTCCGCCGGCTTCACACCGACCGCGGCTCCGCGGCCGCTCTCACGGGACTCCAGCACCCTCAGCCCGTGCCGGCGCTCAAGGAGGTTCGCGGCGCGCTGCGCCCGTGCCGCATCGTTGTGGACGCGCGCCTTGGTCCCGTCTTCCCGCACCAGGTTGACCACGATGTGCACGTGGTCGTTCCCCGCCGTGGAGCGACCATGGTGCACCGCCAGCCACCGGCAGGCGGCACGCTCGCTCGTGCCGCTGAAACCCATCTCGTCCACGAACTCGGTCACAACCCGGGACCACACCTCGTCACCGATCTGACCCTCGTCCGCACGCAGCGACAGCGAGCAGTGCCACACGTGCGCCGGCTTGGTACCGACCTGGACCTGCGCCTGCGCCTCGTCGCTCCACTGCTTCACCGGCGCGCTCACCTTCGTCCCGAACACGCGCATCGGGTGGTCCAGCAGGTTCGCCGCGTCCAGCGCGTCGTCGCTCGACAGGCGCCCCTCCGGTAGCTCCGACACCAGCGTGTCGTGACCCGCGACCACGTGCGGGTTGACGTGCTCGTTGTGCCTCCCCGGCCCCACCAGGTACACCGTCACGCCCGCGGTCCTGCCGCCGCGGGTGATGTTCGGCATCATGCGTCGGCTCCCAGCGCGTCGAGCACCCGGTGGACCCGCGCGCTGGTGGCGCGTACCGCCGCCAGGGTGCTCGCCAGGTCCTCCTGCACCTCGCGGGTCGCGTTGGTGGCCTTCGCGACCTGGTTGACGTTGTTCGACACCGCACCCAGGTAGCCGCGCACCCGGAACAGCTCCTCCAACGCCTCACGGCGGTCCGTGGCCGTCTCCCCGTGCTGGGCCAGCGCCGCCTCGATCAGCAGCCGGGGCACGGAGATCCGTGCCGCCTCGGCCCGCTGTGCCAGCACCGCCTCTTCCTCCGGTGTCACGAGCACCCGGTGCGAGTGCTTCCGGCCACCCTCCACGTTGGCGCGACGGCGTCGACCCAGCGCCCGCCGGCGCGGTGTCTCCTCGCTCATGTCCCACCGTCCTCAAGCCCAGCGCAGCGACCCACCCTGGTGGGACCACACGCAGTGTGCCAGCCGAGGCGCCGCCGGGCAGCCATTTACGGCACGTAAATGTATAGCTTGCTCTGTCCAATAGGGCTTCCGCGTCCATCCCCACCCAGCCAAAGCCGGGATCGTTCACAGCCACACGATGAGGGGTCTGGCGCGTTACGTGGCCGGTTCGTACCGTGACGCCCATGGCCACGCCCAAGCTCGACACCGACCGCATCCAGGCTGCCGCCCGCGCCCTGCTCGACGACAAGGTCAAAGCCGTCCGCGTCCTGGCGCAGGCCCGCCAGGCACGTGAGGACGCCCGTGCCGCCCTGGAGCAGGCCGAGCGCGCCGACACCGCCGCCTACACCGCCGCGCTGCGCGACGGCTGGACCGCCGACGAGCTCAAGCGCGTCGGCCTCGACGCACCGACCAAGCGTGCCCCCGGCCGGCCCCGGAGCACCGCAAAGACCGACGGCCGCAGCACGGCTGCGACGTCCTCCCCAGGACCGCAGTCCGCGCCGGCAGGCACCGCGACCGGCTGAACGTCCCAGGCGCGAGACCGAAGTCTGCTCACCAGGCGGGGGGTTCACCGTCGCCCGGTCGACCGGAGGTCACCACGGCGGGGGGCCGGCCGCTGCGCTCTGCGGAGGCACCCGAAGTGATCCTTACGGCCAAGAACGGGCCGCAAGCATCATCGGGACCCGCCTCCTCCGCCGCTCCCCCACCGTGGTCCTGCTGCGCATCGCCCGAACGACGGTGAGACCCCAGCACCACCCGACGTCACCAGCCCCGCCGCTCGCCCTCCGAACAACTACCCGGCGCCCTGACGGCGCCGGCAACAACCAAGACCGCCGGGGCTCCGCCCCCGCACCCCCGGCCCTCACTCCGATGAGGCGGGGTAAGGCAGGAACACCCACCGCCGAGCACACCACCCGACCACCGGGAGACGACACGACATGAGCACACCCAGCCCACCCCCCAGCCAGCCACGAGAGCCACGGTCTGCACCCGGGACCATCCCGACGCAGCGCCCCTCCGCGCCGCTGTCTCGCGCGCTGGACCTGCTCGACGGGCTGCTCTGCCGCAGCGACGTCCCCGGCCCCGTCCGCCGTGACCTCGCCGACGTCTTCGACGACCTGGTCGACGTCCGACCCCCCTACCCGCCGACCACACCGACCCACCGCCGGGACCAGCCATGGCCCGCCGTCGCCCAGGAGATCGCCGACGCCCTGCGCGAGCTCATCGACCACCCCGACCCCGCCACCGTCCCGGCGGTCGCCATCCGGCACTCCCTGGCCCTGCGTGCCCTGCGCGGCGCCATCGCCCACACCCGCTCCCCCGGCGTCGAGGTCCCCGCGGAGCAGGGATGAGCACCCCCGTCCCCGCCACAGCCCCCGGCTCTGTCTCTGCTTCTGCCTCCGGCTCTGCTGCCAGGCACGACGACACCTGGACCCGGGCCTGGCATGCCGTCGGCCACCGCGTCGCCAGCCTCCACGACCACCCCGACCCCGTCACCCCCGACACCCTCCCGCTCGCCGTGGCCAGCCACGCCGCCACCATCCGGCTGCTCGTCACCGTCCACCGCGACCTCACCAGACCAAGCCACGACACCCGCAGCCACGACACCCGCGGGGACGACACCCGCGGGGACCGGGGTGGTGGGCGGACTGACGCGCCGACCCTGCGCCAGCTCGAGGCCGACCCGGTGCGTGCCCTGGGCCTGGCCCTGGGACGGCACCCTGCCGACCCCGGTGTCGCGCTGTCCGACGTCCTCACCACCAAGCCCCCGCCCGGTGCCGGCAGGCTCTGGCACGACCTGGCCCGCGCCGCCACCGTCGCCGCGCACCAGTGGCGCACTGCGGACCCCGGCTCACGTCCCCGCGCCCACCAGGCCTGGTCCCTGATGGCCGACGTTGCCGCGATCGGTCAAGGCCTCGCCGTCCTGGACACCGACATCTCCCGCGCCGCCACCCGCATGACCGCCGCCGTGCAGGCCCAGCTCGGCACCGCCCCCGGCGTCCTCTCGGACCGCTACGCCGGCGCCGCCACCGAAGGGCTCCGCGCAGCCGGGGAACGCACCCGCCACCTCGCCGAACAAGGACCCCTGCCCGCCGTCGCCCCACTGCGACAACCCACCACCCGACCCCACATCCTCCGTGCCCCCATCGACGTCCCCTTCGCCCAGGACGCCACCGCCGCGCTCCTGGACCGCGCCGACACCATCGCCCCCCGCGACCTGGCCCTGCTCGTCCGCGTCCAGGCCGCCCTCAGCGAGCACGCCGCCCGCCTCAGCCCCGACCCCGGCCTGGCCGCTGCCGCACGCCAGCACGCCGACCTGCTCGACGGCACCCTCACCCGGGAGCTCGCGACCGTCGAACCGCTCAGCGACCAGCGGCCCCTGCAGCAGGCCCGGGCCGTGCTCGGCTACGTCGCCAAGCTCCAGCCCACCCACCCCCACGCCGGCCGGGTCGCCGCCGCGATCGCCCGCAGCCAGCCCGACATCGTCGACGCCCTGCACCGCGCCGCCCGCCACCAGCTCGCCACCGGCGCCTGGCTCGTGCCCAACCCCAACGAACGCCACACCAGCGCCATCTGGGTCCGCCAAGCCCCCACAGCCACCGGGACGCAATGGCAGCCCGACCTCGTGCACCGCCTCGTCGAGGCCCGCACCACCGCCCACCATCTCGCCCGCACCGCCGGCCCCAACCCCTTCCCCGACACCGCAGCCGCCATCGCCGTGGCCACCGCCCGCCAAGGCCTCCCCCCACGAGACGCCGTCCGACCACCCTCCTTCCACACCACCACCGCACGACCCGCCACCCCCGCCCGAGGAACCGACCGCGCGGCCGACCTCGAACGCTGACCGCGAACGCTGACAACACTCCGGCCCCTGCCACCCGCCCGACCGCACCACCACGGCCTCACCCCCCGGCCTCACCCGGGACGGCGTCGGTGCCGCGACCTACAGTGACGCCATGGCCAAGATCGGCAAGGAAGACCAGCCCATCACCGTGGAGCCCGACGCCCCGTTCGAGGCGCCCGCCGAACCGGCCCCCGCGACGCAGCCAGTGCCGGAGCAGGTGCCGGTCCCCTCCCCGTCCTGACCCGCTGATGGCGACGTCAACGCCGGTCCACCACGGGTCCGTCCGGGGGGTACGGACCTTCCGTGTCCTGCCCGACGGACGGCTCGCACCCGTCACCGACCGGCCGCCCTGGGCACCCGGCGTCAACACCGCGGTCTGCGACCGGCGCACCCTCACCCGCCGGCTGGCGCCCGCCCACCGGGCACCCGCGCACCCGGCACCCGGCGTCGGGTGTGTCTGCGGGTTCTGGGCCTGCGGCAACGTGCCCGCGCTCCGCCAGACCGGCGTCCTCGGCACCTCCCGCGTCCTGGCCGTCGTCGCCGCCCACGGCCAGCTCGTCCCCGCCGAGCGCGGGTTCCGCGCCCAGCACGCCCAGATCGAGGCGCTGTGGCTGTCCCCCCGCATCCCCACCGGACGGCGCGCCGCCGTGGCCCGCGCCTACCCCGCCGCCGCCCTGTACACCAGCAAGGCCGCGATGCTCGCCGAGCACCCCCCGACAGTGCTGCCGAGCTACCGGCTGCCCGCCCGGCCCCGGGCCTCCCGGCTGCTGTGGCAGCTCGCCCTGCTCACCGCCTGGACCCTCACCCTCACCGTCCTCTGGTCCTTCGCCCCCTACCCGGCCACCGTCGCCGAACCCACCCCGCTCGTGCCCACCGCCAACGCGCAGGTCGCCGTCGGCGTCGCCCTGGCCACCACCCACCTCACCCTCGCCACCACCACCCTGCTGCTGGCCATGCACCCTCGGCTGTGGCGGTGGTCCCCCACCGCCCTGCTCCCCCAGACCGTCCTGCTCATCGCCGGGCAGCTCACCCTCGACGACGCGACCGCCTGGCTCCAGCTCGGCCTCACCACCACCTCCACCGCCGTCATGCACCTGCTCACTGCGGCCGTCGTCATCACCCGCCTCTGCCGCCTCGACACCGACGAGCACCGACGACCCGCGGCCGTCAGCCGGACGACGGACGGTGGACGCACGTGACGTTTCACCGGGAGCCCCCGACGCGATACTCAGGTGCAAGCTTCAACCACCGTCAGTCGCACCACGTGGAGGCCATCCATGAACCCCGAGACCACCGAGCTCACGCTCCCCACCGCCGACAGCCTCACAGCCATGCTGGACCTCCCCGAGTCCTCGCTGGCCAACCCCCGACGCACCCGCCTCTGACGCACCCGCCACGCAGGACAGCCCCGGCACCGCCTGACGGGCGCCGGGGCTGTCGGGGGTCGCGCCGTCAGACGCCGGCCAGGCTCAGCCGTTGGCGGCCCGGTACGCCTGCACCACGTCGGCCTTGATCCGACCCCGCTCAGACACGGTGTGACCGTTGGCGCGGGCCCACTCCCGGACCGCACCGTTGTCGGTGCCGTCCGCCGACTTCGTCGAGGTCGAGGACTTCGACGTAGCGCGGGTTCCCTTCGAGCGGCTCCCGCCGGCCCGGCGACCCTTCTCCACGAACGGAGCCTGACCCGGTTTCCCGGACACGGACGGTGTGGTGATCATGCCGCGGTAGTGGCGGCGGTGTGAAGGTTCTCGTACTCGGTTGGGGCGAGGTAGCCCAGGGCGGAGTGGCGTCGGCGGGGGTTGTACCAAGCCTCGATCCACTCGAAGATCGCCGACCCCAGGTCGCTGCGGGTGGCCCAGGTGCGGGTGTCGAGGAGCTCGCGCTGCATGGTCGACCAGAACGACTCGACCATCGTGTTGTCGACGCTGGAGGCGACGCGGCCCATGGAGCCGAGCAGGCCGGCCTCCCGCAGCCGGTGCCCGAACGCCCAAGAGGTGTAGACGCTGCCGCGGTCGGAGTGGACCACGGTCCCGGGGCCGGGACGGCGTCTCCACTGGGCCATCTGCAGGGCGTCGACGACGAGCTCGGTGCGCATGTGGTCCGCGATCGACCAGCCCACGACCACCCGGGAGTAGGCGTCGATGACAGCGCAGCAGTAGACCTTCCCCTCAGCCGTGGGGTGCTCGGTGACGTCGGTCGCCCAGAGCCGGTCGGGTCCCTCCGCGGCGAACCGGCGCTGGACCAGGTCGTCGTGGACGGCCGGGTCGGGCTTCCGGCCCCGCTTGCGACGGTGGCTGATGCCCTGCAGGCCGGCCAGGCGCATCAGCCGCGCGATGCGTTTGCGGCCGCAGCGCAGGCCCAGCCCTAGCTTGAGCTCGGCATGGACCCGCGGGGCGCCGTAGCTGGCCCGCGACGACCGATGGATCTCGGTGATCCGGTCGGTCAGCGACGTGTCCGCGACGGAGCGCTTGGAGGGCCCGCGGGCGGCCCACTCGTAGTAGCCAGACCTGCTCACCTCGAGCTCCCGGCAGGCCACCGCGACGGGGATCCCGTCGGCGGCGAGCTCCTGGACCAGCCGGAACATCATTTTGGGAGGACGTTCTCCCTCGCGAAGTAGGCGCTGGCCCGCTTGAGGATCTCGTTCTCCAGCTCCAGGACCCGGGTCCGGCGTCGCAGCTCGACGAGCTCGTTCCGCTCGTCGCTGGTCAAGCCTTCCTTGCGGCCGGCTTCGACGTCGTCGACCGACATCCAGCGGCGCAGGCACGACTCGCTGATCCCGAGGTCCTTGGCGACTTTCGCCACGGAGGTGTCAGGTCGGCGGGCCAGCTCGACTGTCGTCGGCGGAACTCCGGAGGCTTGGCAGCGGGCATCGAAGGACTCCTCTCCGAGACGATCCTCGCCTCAGAACAGGTGTCCGGGAAAGCGGGTCAGGCTCCGGTCGAGGTGGGGCGGCATAGGTTGGTGCGGTGTCTGCACCGGAGATCCGCCTGCGCCCGTTGGGCGTCGCTGACGCTCCGGTGCTGGCCGGCTGGGCGAAGGATCGTGAGTTCTGCCGTGAGGCCGGGTGGTCGACCGGGCTCGACCAGGACGCGCACCTGACCTTCTGGCAGCGACACATCACGCGACCGCCCGCAGACCTCGTGCGCCTGGGCGCCGTCAGCGGGGAAGACCTCGTCGGGTACGTCGACCTCCACGGTTCGCTGCCCCGTCTCCGCGAGCTCGGCGTCCTCATCGGCGTCCGGGACCGCTGGGGCCAAGGTCTCGGGCTGCAGACGGCACGCGCCGCCCTCGCCCATGCCTTCCAGGTGCTGCACGTGGACGAGGTCTGGGCCGAGACGCTGGATGCGAACACCCGCTCGGTGCGGCTCCTGCGGCGCCTCGGCATGCAGGAGACCGGCAGGGGCGAGGCCGGCCGGTTCCTCGGCCAACCGACCTTCTACCGCCGGTTCACCACCGAGTCCCCGACGCCCGCACAGAGCGCTGACCGAGCCCCCGGCGCGGGCGACTGCTGTGATCGCTGTCGACCACTGTCGACTGCTGTCGACTGCCCTCCACCCACCCCACCCAGGCGCTGAGGCTCACCGCGACGCACCGAGGCACCGAGGCACCGCGTGATGGCTCGTGTGCGGGCCTGCAGGCATCCGGTGGGGCGGACGCGTCCGCAGAGGCGCCGCGATTGCCGCGCGCCCGGCTGCACGTGCCAGTCCCGTCGACCCAGAGCGTGGTCTGTCCACGGGGTCGGGCGTGATGGCGGCGCCTGAGGCTGGAGCCGGTCGCGCGCCGCACCAGGGTGGACGGCCCGCCGGGAAGCCCTCGACCCTCCGGCGCCGCCCCGGTTAGCGTTGTTCGGTCGGTCCCGTCCGCCGGAGCCCTCCCCAGCGGTCGACGGCGGTCGGGGCCGACGCACCCGGTCAGTCCGGGTGCGTCTCGTGGCCTCTCGGGGAGCGGGACGGCCCGGCCGGGGGTGGAGGGGTCCCACCCGGCTGGGCCGCACCCCGCCACCAGCGCGCGAGCCGTGTGCGGCGGACGGGCGGGGCGGGCGTGGTGGGCGGGACGGGCGTGGCGCCGACGACGGACCAGCAGTCCTCGAGGTGGTGGGGCCCGGGTGGGCAGTACAGCGGAGGGTCCGTCCAGGTCCGGCGTCCGCTGAGCGGGTGCGGGGCTCCTCGTGGTGCGGCCTCGAGGTCGAACTCCGTGAGCCCGGCGGGGTAGATCCACCCGCCGTGGTCACCTCCGGGACGGATGATGCTCGGGTCCTGCACGCGTGCCATCTGGTGGTGCTCGTGGCTGCCCGGCAGGTCGTACGACCTCCGAGGTCCGGGTCTGGCTGAAGGCCTGTTCCAGCCGTGACGGTCGACGGAGCGGTCGTGCGAGGTCGATGCACGGCAGGGGCGGGTGGGGTGGTCAGGGCGTTCTGGTCAGCCGGTGGACCCGACGATGGCGCGGGCGGTCTCTGCGGGGGCGCTGACGTGGGGGCAGTGTCCGCTGGCGTCCATGCGCAGCAGCGTGCTGCCGGGGACGGAGTCGTGGACGAAGCCGACGGCCGACGGCGGCGCCAGGGCGTCGTGGCGGCACTGCAGGGTCAGCGTCCGGGCGCGCACCGCCGCCAGGTCGTCGCGGTGGTCGGAGGTGAACAGCACCTGCGCGAAGTGCGCGGCGACTCCGGGGTCGGTGCGGCAGAACGCGGCCGCGAGCCGCTCCCCCAGCTCGGGCCGGTCGGCGTTACCCATGATCATCGGCGCCGTGACAGCGGACCAGGCGAGGTAGTTGTGCCGCAGGGAGACCAGCAGCTCCGCCACGTCCTCCACGCTGAAGCCGCCCACGTAGCCCGTCTCGGGGTCGTCGAGGTAGCGGGCCGAGGGTGCGACGAGCACGAGCCCGGAGGCGAGGTCCGGGCGGGCGGCGGCGGCCAGGGCCACGACCGTGGCGCTCACGCTGTGCCCGACCAGGGTGGCACCCCGCAGACCGTGGGCGTCGCAGACGTCCAGCAGGTCCTGCGCGTGCCCGTGCAGGGTGCCGTGCCGCTCGATCGACCGGTCGTAGGCGGACACGTCCGAGCGCCCGGCACCGGCCAGGTCGTAGCGCACCACCCGGTACCGGGACCCGAGCTGCTGCACCACCGGCTGCCACACCGTCTGGTCCGAGCCGAACCCGTGGACCAGGACCACCGTGGGCAGCTCCTGCGCCCCGGACACCGTCACGTGATGGCGCACCAGGACGTCGACCGACCGCGACGCCGGTGCCAGGGTGGTGCGACCTGGCATGGCTGTCCCCTCTCCTCCGGTTGCCGGCAGCGCGGCATCTTTCGGTACGTCGGCGAGCCCCCCGCAGACATGAGCGTCACGGGAAGCCTCGGCAACCCTGTCGAGCACCGACCGTGGTCGTCGACGCCCCTGTCCCGCAGCGGCACGTCCCGAGGGCCGTCCACGTCGTGCGCCCCGACCAGCCCGACCAGCCCCGTGGTCCTGGTGGGTATCGCTGGCCTGGTGGTTCCGGCCGGTGCGCTTAGAGGGTGAAGGTGGCGACGGTGGCGGTGAGGTCGTCGCTGAGGGTGGTGAGGCCGCGGGTGTGCTCGGCGCTGGTCTGGGCCTGGGCGGAGGACTGCTCGGCGGCGGCGGCGACGGCGGTGATCCCGGCGCCGATCTCCGCGGAGCCGGCAGCGGCCTCGGCCAGGGACCGGCCCATCTCGCTGGTCGTCGCGGTCTGCTCCTCCACCGCGGAGGCGATGGTGGTCTGGATGTCGTTGATCCGGTCGATCGTGGCCTGGATCGAGCCGATCGCGGTGACGACGTCGCCGGAGTCGGACTGGATCGCCGCGACCCGCTTGCCGATGTCCTCGGTGGCCTTGCTGGTCTGGGAGGCGAGCTCCTTGACCTCGGTGGCCACGACCGCGAAGCCCTTGCCGGCCTCGCCGGCCCGGGCGGCCTCAATGGTCGCGTTCAGGGCGAGCAGGTTGGTCTGCTCGGCGATGGAGGTGATGACCCGGACGACCTCACCGATGAGCTGGCTGGACTCGCTCAGCCTGGCCACGATCTGGTTGGCGTCGCTGGCCACGGTCACCGCGTCACCTGCCACGGAGGCGGCCTCCTGGGCGTTCTGGGCGATCTCGCGGATGGACTGGCCCATCTCCTCCACCCCGGCGGCGACGGTCTGCACGTTGCGGGTGACCTGCTCCGCGGCGGCGGCGACGACGTTGGCCTGCTGGCTGGACTCGTCCGCGGCCGCGGCGACCTCCGCGGTGCCGGAGTGCAGCTGCTCCGCGGCACCGAGCAGCTGCCCGGCACCGGCCTGCACCTGGCCCAGCGACTGGCGCAGCTGGACCGCGAGACCTGTCACGGCGGTGCCGATCCGGCCGACCTCGTCGGTGCGCCCCAGCTCGGCGCTGACGCGCAGGTCACCCGCAGCGAGGGTCTCCAAGGCGGTGACCATCGAGCGCAGCGGCGGGGCGGTGAGCCGGTACAGGACCAGGCCCGCGCCGCCGGTGAGCAGCGCACCGATCACGACGCTGAGCCACAGCACGAGGCTGGTGATGTCGCCCAGGCTCGCGACCCGGGCCTCGTCGGCGGCGAGCAGCTCCGCCATGTCGGCCTTCACCCCGGCCAGCACCTCGTCCGTGGCGGCGGCGGCCTGCGCGACCTGGGTCTGGGCCGTGCTGGAGACGGTGTCCCCGGCGGTCCCCTCGGTGGTTGCGGACTCGACGACGTCCTCGTAGGCGGTGACGGCCTGGACGGCGCTGTCCACGAGGGCGCGGCGGTCCGGGCGCAGGTCGAGGGCCTCCAGGGCCTGCACCGCCTCGGCGGTCTCGGCGCGCGTGGCCGCGACGCGGTCGCCGGTGCGCGCCGGGTCGCCGGCCACGACCGCCTCGTCGACCGTCGCGCGGTGCTCCACGACCAGGCGGCTCACCTCTCCCAGCGCGATCTCCGCCTTCGCGTCGACCCGGAAGTCGGCGTTGCCGACCGTGCGGATGTCGCTGACGTGCTGGTTGGCGACCGCGATCGCTACCAGGACGGCCACGGTGGTCCCGATCAGGACGGCGATCTTCACCGCCAGCGACCAGCTGGCGATCCCACGGGACCTGGTACGACGGACATCAGACATGACAGAACTCCAAGGGCGGCTGCAGCGTCACCAACGATTGGTGCCACCGGCACATCGGCACCAGCCGGCAGCACCTGAGCCGTTCCGTCAGCGCAGACCACCCCGGTCTCGTCCTCCCCGCAGACGCACCGAGCTCTCCATCGACGCGCCCCGCCACCGCCACGCCGCCACCTGCCCCCCCCCCCCCCCCCCCCACCGGCATGCCGCCGCCGGCCTGCGAGCACGAGCAGCACCGGCGCACGACTGCCGACCCTGGCCGTACAGGCACGGACCACTCGTCGTGGGGACCAGACGGGTCAGGGGGCGGTGGTGGTGCCGTCCTGGGTGGCGGCCAGCTGCACGGCCAGCGCCTGCAGCACGGTCGTGTAGTGCCCGGGCGTCGCCCGCTCCAGCTCACGCTCCTGGAACTGGTCCGCAGCCAGCAGGGCGCAGAACATGGCGACGTCCCGGGCCCGGGCGAGGTCCATGTCCTCGCTGAGCAGCGCCAGCGCCTCGGTGTCCTGCCGCAGCGCAGCCAGCATCAGCGCCACACCGTCACGCGTGCTCGGGTTTCTCGAGACAAGCATGCTGCCCCTCCTGACTGTTGAGGCCGGGCCGGGCCGGGCAGCAGGCACACCACCACGTCCGGCTGTCGACCTCCTCTCGGCACGCCGCCACGGGCACTTAAAAGCGCGACGGGCCCGCCTCGCGCACCCGTCGTCTCGGCTGCGGGCTGGCTGGGTCTGCCGGCCGTACCCGCCGGGGGGGCCTCGCGCTCACCCGTTAGGTCCCGTCATGGCGGCCCGGTGGGTGCCGATGACGGTGGTGACGCCGTGCACCGTGCGCGGCGCTGAGCTAGGAGCACCGATGTCTCGCCCGAGCGCGGCCGACTTGCCCGAGCTGCCCGAGCTGTCCGGGTGGTCCCTGGAGCGGCCCCGCGGCGGCCTCCCCGGCCCGCCGGCCTCATAAGAACGGGGGTGCCGCTTCCCGGGTAAGACCGCTCTGTTCGTCGTGGTGCTTCCTGCAGCGGTCCTTGCCGTGACGCGGGGCCTCGCAGCCCCGCACCGAGCACAGCTCCGGCACGGCCGGGCCGGGGGCTGCGGTGGCGGTCGGGTCGCCGTGGCGCCGCCACGCCTGGTAGTGCCGCCTGCACCAGCCGCGCGTGACCGCCACCGAGGTGCACGCCTCGACCGCGCAGGCAGCGGCGGGGGGCGGCGGCCGCAAGGATCCAGCGCCCTGGCCCCTGGCGATCTGACGTGCGTGCGCCCTGCACCAGCCCTTGCTGTCGTGGGGTCGGGGACATCCCTGGACCGCGCACTCGTCGCGGCCTGGCCCTGGTCCGGCCGGCAGCACAATGTCCGGGTCCCCGTGCCGCCGCCACCGTCGGTAGTGCAGCCGGCAGTAACCCTTGGCGCTGTGGGGGCGGGGGCAGTCCGCCGCGGCGCAAGTGCGGGGCGCCTGCGTCTGTCCTGGCGCCGCCCCCCGCCGCCACTGCTGGTAGTGCGCGGCGCAGTAGCCGCGACCCTTCTGCGGCCGGGTGCATCCGTCGACCGAGCACCCCGAGGTGCCACCCGAGGTGCCACCCGATGTGCCATCAGAGGTGCCACTGGTTGTGCCCGCTGTCGGGGTGGGCACGCGCTACCAGCTCCTTCCACCGGCTCACTCAAGGGTTCGTCGAAGGTCGTCGGGAGGGAACGTCGGGGGTCGTCTGGCACGGGCAGAGGGACCCGGTGGTGGAGCGTAGATGTCGCTGCCTGTCGCCGGCGGCGCCGGCGTGTGTGCCCAGGTCGGGGGTGTCACCTGGAGCGGCACGGTCGGCCGGTCCCACGCCGGCGACCGGCCTGTCGAGCAGGACGGCATGCAGAGCCCCGGCGGGGGCCACAGCAGGGCCACAGCAAGGCCACGGCAGGGCTACGGCAGGGCCACGGCAGGGCTACGGCAGGGCCCCGTTCTCCACTGCCGACGCCAGCAGCCGCAGGTCCAGGCGCGGGAGGAGCTGGGTCTCCTGGCCCAGGCGGACCAGCTGCGCCTGCTGCAAGAACGCCCGAGGGGGGCGGGGGAGCGCCCCTGGGCCTGGACGACCCAGTCGGCCCGGTCGGCCCGGTCGGCCCGGTCCGGTCGCCGGGAATGCTTGCGTCGGGGCCGGCTTGTCGCTCGGTGCATCCGGGCCACACCCCGGGACGTGCTCGGGGTCGGCCCATGCCACGGTCTCGATCCGGTCCAGCCCGCCGACCACGAAGCCGACCATCCCGTGCCGTGCTCGGACCAGGAGCAGGCACGCGGTCGCGCCCGGCTGGCACGGCCCAAGCCCGAGCTGCTGCGACAGGTCCAGGACGGGGACCGCCGCGCCCCGGTGCGCGAACAGCCCCAGCAGGGCAGACCCGGGACGAGCAGCGCCGCCCGGGGGCGGCTCCATGGTTCGGCGATGGTCCTGGGCCGGGACGCCGACGCCGACGCCGACGCCGCCGGGGCTACCGGTACGGATGAGCTTGGCCTGGTATGGCACGACCTCGCTGACCTGCTCCAGCGGGGTGACGGCCCGGACCCCGCACTCGTAGGCCAGGTGGGGTCTGGCGTCCTGGTGGCCGGTGACGTCGCCGGCCCCGCCCGGGCGGCGCTGACCGGGCCCGGGCACAGGGCCGGCACCAGGACTCGCGCCGGGTGTGGCATCAGGGCTGGCGGCGAGGGTCACGTTGACCGAGGCCATGCTCAGCAAGGTGCTGTGGGCCAGCAGGGCCTGACCGTCCAGGACGAGGCCGGCCGGCCGGCCAGGGACGTCCAGGAGCCCGGCGAACAGCTCGGGGGCGGGCAGGGCGAACGGGTGCACCGGCAGGACCTGCCCGGGGTCCACCTCCTGCAGGTCGACCAGCTCGTCCAGCGCCATGACGACGTACCCGGTCCCGAGGTCCATGACCAGCCCGGCCGTGTGCTCCGGGACCCGGTCCAGGCGGCCGAGGCCGAGCAGGACGAGGGGGTCCACGACCGGTACCTCGAGGCCGGCGTACTCCACGACCCCCAGGCACAGCTCGCTGGTGAGCACCGAGGTCGTCGGGCGCACCCGCGGCAGGGTGGTGTGCACGTGCGCGACGTCCAGGGCCAGGGCGTGCTCTCCGGCCCGAACCAGGGTCAGCACCCTCGTCTCGGACTGGCCCGGGCGGCCCGGCGACGCTGCGACAGATCCCATGCTCGGACTTCTGTCCATGGGGGACGTGGCCGGGACCGGTGCGCTCTGCCCCCGGCCACGGTCGGGGATGGTTGGGATTCCGGTGCTCTGGAGCAGGACGCCGACGTCGAGGACACTCACGACACGGTCGGTGTCCGCGTGGTGAAAGGCACCGGACAGCAGCAGCGCCCCCTGCTGGGTGCGGACATCCTGCACCAGCAGGGCAGGGACCTGCCCGACGCCGCGCAGCTCGTCGACCAGGAGCCCGACGAGGCGCTCGGCATGGGCGACGACGACGACGAACCGCTCACTGACCTCAGCCTCGTTGCCCGGTTCACCCGTTGGCCCCGGGGCGGCTTCCAGCGCCCCGTCCAGCAGGACGCCCAGGTCGACGACGGGTAGGACGGTCCTGCGTAGGTGCATGGCACCGAGGACGGCTGGTGCGGTCGTGGGCAGAGGGTCCAGCCGCTGCGGGCAGGGCACGACCTCCCGCAGCACGGCCAGCGGCAGGGCGATGTCGATGCCCTGTACGCGCAGCAGACCGAACACCGTGCCCGCCGTGTCCGCCGCCGCCTCAGGCGTCGTGCCGATGGCGGCACCTGCGTCTGGGCTCGGCGGGCTGGGGTGTGCGGGTCCGTCGGCCGGCAGGAGGGTGCCTGGTCCCGGCACGGTCTGCGTCCCGGCGGGGCTGAGCGTGCTCACGGGCTAGGCCTGCTCACCGGTGGACAGCTGGCTGATGAGGGTGTTGACCTGCTGGGACGCGGCCTGCTGGACCCGGGTGGACTCTGAGATCGTGGCGATGGCCTGGCGGGTCTGCTCGACGCTGGTGACGATGCGCTTGAAGGCGTCCTCAGCGCGCTGGGACACGTCCGCGCCCTGGTCGACCCGGGTGGCGGACTGCTTGATCAGGTCCCCGATCTGCTGGGCGGCCTGGGAGGAGCGTTCGGCGAGCTTGCGGACCTCGCCGGCGACGATGGAGAACCCCACGCCGTGCTCCCCGGCGCGTGCGGCCTCGATAGAGGCGTTGAAGGCGAGGAGGTTGGTCTGGCTGGCGATCTCGCCCATGACCCGGACGATCTCGCCGATCTCGCTGGAGGAGCTCTGGATCAGCCCGATCGCCTCCAGGGAGGCCTGCAGCGCCTGCACGCCCTGCTGGGCGTTGTCGTGGGTCTGCGCGGCCAGGGACGTGGCGGTGGTGGAGTTGATGGCGATGTCCTCGATGGACCCGGCCAGCTCCCGGACGCACGCGGTCATGTCCTGCGTCCCCTGCGCGACTCGCTGCTCCTGCTCGACCTGCGCGCTGACGTCGTAGGCGTACTTGACGATCTTCACCGGCGCGCCGTTGAGGTCGAGGATCGGGTTGTACGTGGCCTGGATGTGCACGTCGCGCCCGTACTTGCCGACCCGGTGGAACCGGCCGGCGATGACCTCGCCCTTGCCCAGGCGCAGCCAGAAGTCCCGGTACTCCACCGAGCGGGTGTACTCCGGCGTGCAGAACGTGCTGTGGTGCTGACCGACGACCTCCCGCAGGGAGAAGCCCATCACCCGAAGGAAGTTCTCGTTGGCGTGCAGGACCACGCCTTCCAGGTCGAACTCGATCGCTGCCTGGGCGCGGTCCACGGCGTCGACCCGGGCCTGGACCTCCGCGGAGCGGACCTTGGCCGCGGTGACGTCGCTGGCGAACTTGACCACGCTGACCGGTACCCCGTCGGGGTTCATGATCGGGTTGTAGGAGGCCTGCAGCCAGACCTCCCGGCCGTCCTTGGTGAGGCGCTTGTACTCGCCGGTCTCGAACTCCCCCGCCCCGAGCCGCTCCCAGAACTCCCGGTACTGCCCGGTCTCGGCGTGGCCGGGCTCGCAGAACATCCGGTGGTGCTTGCCCTGGACCTCGGCCAGGGAGTAGCCCATCGTCTGCAGGAAGTTGCTGTTGGCGGTGAGGATCGTCCCGTCCAGGGAGAACTCGATGACCGCCTGGGACCGGTCGATCGCGGCGACCTTGCCGAGGAACTCCGCGGTCCGGGCCTTGGCGACGGTGATGTCGGAGGCGTACTTGACGACCTTCACCGGATTGCCGTTCGGGTCCATGATCGGGTTGTAGGTGGCCTGCAGCCACACCTCCCGCCCGTCCTTCGCGACCCGCCGGAACTCCCCGGACAGGAACTCCCCCCGGCTCAGGTCGTCCCAGAACTCCCGGTAATCCGCCGAGGCGGTGTACTCCCGGTCGCAGAAGATCCGGTGGTGCTTGCCCTGCACCCCCGCCAGCGTGTAACCCACGGTGTCCAGGAAGTTCCGGTTCGCGGTCAGGACCCGCCCGTCCAGGGAGAACTCCACCACCGCCTGGGAGCGGTCCATCGCCGCGACCTTACCCAGGAACTCCGCCGCCGTGGCCTTGGACTCGGTGATGTCGGAGGCTAACTTCACGATCTTCACGACCGTGCCGTCCTCGGCGATGACCGGGTTGTACGTGGCCTGCAACCACACCGGCTTGCCGCCCTTGGCCAGACGGGAGAACTCCCCGGACTCGAACGCCCCACCGGCCAGGCTGTCCCAGAACCGCCGGTACTCCTCCGAGGCCGCCAGCTCCGCGTCGCACAGCACCCGGTGGTGCTGGCCCTGCAGCTCGCCCAGCCGGTACCCGACCACGTCCAGGAAGTTCCGGTTCGCGGTCAGGATCACACCGGAGGGGTCGAACTCGATGACCGCCTGCGACCGGTCGATCGCCTGAGCCAGACCCCGCAGCCCCACCAGGT
This sequence comes from Aquipuribacter hungaricus, assembly GCF_037860755.1. NCBI lineage: Bacteria > Bacillati > Actinomycetota > Actinomycetes > Micrococcales > Intrasporangiaceae > Aquipuribacter > Aquipuribacter hungaricus. Next base: position 23,471 of record NZ_JBBEOI010000011.1, read on the forward strand.
CCACCGAGTCCACCAGCTCACCAGCGCTCAGCGTCCGGCCACCCGAAGGAGCGGTAGCACCGTCGGGAGCGACAGGGACGGCAGAAGAGGCCACGGCAGGAGCGGTGGGGGCGATGGGGGCGGGGGTGCTGGACCCCGGTGCCCTGGGGGCGGGTGCAGTGCGGGCCGCAGCCCCGGTCGAGACGGGACGGTCGGGTGCAGTGGGCATGTGCGGGCTCCAGCTCGGATCGTTGGACGTTGAGCCTCAGATCGGCCGCGCACGACAGACCTTGAGCCGGACCGGCGAACCGTCCAATCAGGTGCCGAGAAGCGTTCGAGGCGGACCGATCGCCGAAAGGAACCGGGGTGGAGAACGGGGGGAATTCGGGGGAGGTCGACATCCCCCCTGTGACGTGGCGACTCGTCGCCGGGGTCACCGCCGAACGAGACCGCCGAACGACACCGCCGGCGAGTTTCGGGCGTTAGAGCATGGTGCGGCCGCTGGCCGCCAGCTGCAGCGCCACCGCCTGCAGGGCGTCGGCGTAGTGGCCGGGCCGGGCAAGGCTGGCTTCGGCGGCCTTGAGCTGGTCAGCTGCGAGGAAGGCACAGAACACGGCCACCTCCTGCGTCTGCTTCGGCGTCATCTGCTCCAGCAGCACAGCCACCGCTGCGGGGTCGGTCCGCATGGCGGCCATGACCAGGGCGATCCCGTCGCGGGTGCTTGAACCCGTGGGTACGACGCTCATGCTGCCGTACCTGTCGTCATGCCGTCGGTGGTGCGGTCCTCGAGGATGCTGCCGTCCACCATGGGTGGCTCCTTGTCCGTGGGCGTCCCGCCGCGCTGTCGCGGAGCCAGAGCATGACGGCTGGTCCGTGCTTCCCGTACTCGGACAGCGTGGAGCGCACCTTGAGGCTCGCGCAGTACCGGCTTCGGAGGTGGCCGCCCCCGCCGGCCCGTGCCTCGCGCTGGGCTTACCGGCGCGAGCCAGGGGTGATCACCGGCTCGTGCGACCGCGGGCGCCGCTCAGGACTTGGCGCGACGATGTCAAGGCCTGGTCGTCGGCTGCCGATCAAGGTTCTGAGATCTAGCTCCCGGGGGGCCGTGCCGTGCTGACGATGCTCTACGTGGAGGACCAGCCCTCCGACGTGCTGCTGGTCACCCGGCTCATGCAGCGCCGGGGCGGGGTCCAGGTGCACGTCGCCCGCACCGGGGTCGGTGGGCTCGCGGCCGCGGCGCGGCTGCGTCCGGATGTCGTCCTGCTCGACCTGCACCTGCCCGACCTGCCGGGGGAGACCGTCCTGTACGAGCTGCGCCGGCTGCCCGGCCTCTGCTCGCCACCGGTGCTGGTGCTGAGCGCCGACGCCTCTCCTGCCAGCGTCGAGCGGCTCATGGCCGCCGGGGTCACCGCCTACTTGACCAAGCCGCTGGACGTGGCCAGCCTCTTCGCCCACCTGGACGCCCTGGAGCCGGCTCTGCCCTCCCCGGCCCCACCGTCCGCCCTGACCGGGTCCGTGGCGTGAACCCGGCAGGGCTGTTGACACCCGCAGAGCATCCGCGCGCGAGGATCGTGGTGGTGGACGACGAGCAGGCGAACCTGGACCTGATCGACCGGGTCCTGGCCCGGCAGGGATACCAGCACGTCGTCCTCACCACCGACCCGCGGTGGTTGCTGGACAACCTCGCAGACCTCGCCCCGGACCTGGTCCTACTAGACCTGCAGATGCCCGACCTGGATGGCTTCGAGGTGCTCCGCCGGCTGCAGACCGCCGTCACCGCCGACGACTACGTCCCCCAGCTCGTCGTGACCGCCGACTCCACCGCGAGGACCAGACGGACAGCCCTGGCGCTGGGTGCCCACGACTTCCTCACCAAGCCCATCGACGTCACCGAGACCGCACTACGGGTGTCGAACCTGCTGGCGACCCGGATGCTCCACGTCCGCCTCCGCGATCAGAACCAGCACCTGGAAGAGCAGGTCCACGCCCGCACCGCCCAGCTCCAGCTCGCCCACACCGGGCTGGTGCAGCGGCTGGCCCTGGTCGGTGAGTACCGCGACGACACCACCTCCGAGCACGCCGCCCGGGTCGGCGTCGCCGCGCACCGGCTCGCCACGCGCCTGGGCCTGCCGGCTGCCGAGGCCCGCCTGGTGGGCGAGGCGGCGCCGCTGCACGACATCGGCAAGGTCGGCATCCCCGACGCCGTCCTGCTCAAGCCCGGTCCGCTGACGCCCGCGGAGTTCGAGACCATCAAGGGTCACGCCGCCGCCGGCGCCCACATCCTCGCCGGCGGCGAGTCAGAGCTGCTGCGCCTGGCCGAGCAGGTCGCCCTCACCCACCACGAACGCTGGGACGGCACCGGCTACCCCCAGGGCCTCGCCGGCCAGTCGATCCCCCTGGCCGGGCGCCTGGTCGCCGTCGTCGACGTCTTCGACGCCCTCACCAGCCAGCGCCCCTACAAGCCCGCCTGGACCATCGACAGGGCCGCGGAGCACCTGCAGGCCCACCGGGCCAGCCACTTCGACCCCGAGCTCCTCGACGTGTTCCTCGACGGGCTGAGCAGCACCCATCAGGTCCTCACCCTGGGCTCGGCGTCATCCTCAGGCTCTGCGTCGCCCACGGGCTCGGCGTCAGCGTCCATGCCGGTCGCTGCGGCGGGGAGGGCGACGGTGAACGTGGACCCGGCTCCGGGGCGGCTGTCGACCTCCAGCTGACCGCCCATCGCCTGGACCAGGGCACGGCTGACCACCAGCCCCAGGCCGTTGCCCGGGATGCCGCGCTGCGCTGCACCGAGACGCTCGAACGGGGTGAACAGCCGCTCCAGCTCCCCCACGCTCAGACCGGGCCCGGTGTCGGAGACCGACAGCCGCACCGCGTCAGGGGTGCGCGTGACACCCACCTCGACCTGGCCGCCCGCGGGGGTGTACTTCACGGCGTTGGACAGCAGGTTCAGCAGCACCTGACGCAGGCGTGCCTCGTCCGCCCTGACCCGGGGTCCCGGCTGCTCGACCCGGTCGCGCAGCACCAGCGAAGCCGACGCGACCAACGGGCTCATCATCGACACCACCCCGGCCACCAGCGGCCCGACCGGGACCGGCTGCAGGTCGAGGTTGAGGCCGCCGGCCTCGATCCGCCCGATGTCGAGGAGCTCGTCGACCAGGCCCACCATCCCCCGGCCCGCGCGCAGGATCTGCTCCACCGACTCTTGCGCCTCGGGCTGCTCGGCATCGAGCTCCAGCAGCTGCGCGAACCCGAGGATCGCGTTGAGCGGGGTCCGCAGCTCGTGGCTCATCCGCGACAGGAAAACGCTCTTCTCCTGGCTAGCGGCGGCCAGGACCTGCTGCTCGCGCCTGCCCACCGCCTCCACCCGACGGACCATCCCCGCCAGCAGGGCGTCCGAGGCCCGCGCCGCCTCCACCGGCGAAGGCGGACGACGACCGGCCTCCGCGAGCAGGGCGGCCACCTCCTCCGCACGCTCGGGGGCGGTACGTCGCACGCCCGCCACGACGACCTGCGCCGCGACGGCCGCCACCTGCGGGTCCAGGCTCCACACCACGTCGAAGACCCGCTCGGCCTGCCGGACCGGTGCCTGCGCCGCGGAGTGGGCGTCCCCGTCCAGCCCGCACAGCGTGACCGCCAGGCCCGGCCCCACCGCCAGCACGAACCACTCCTGCGCCAGAGGGTCCCCGGTGCGCAGCCGCAACCCCACATGGTCCACCCCCGACCCCGCCGGCAGCTCCCGCCCGGCGAACAGCGCAATCACGTCGTGGTCGCCGGACAGCTGCAGGTAACGGTCACGCTCGCCCGCCCAGTGCCGGCCGTGCTGGAAACCCGACACCAGCACGCACCGCTGCCCGTGCTCGTACACCAGGGTCTCGATGAGGTGGCTCGTCGCCACCAACGTCGACTTCGTCACCGACAACGTCGCGATACCCGGGTCCACCTCCCGCAGACGGTCGAACAGCGAGTCCTCGACCGGGAGCCGTCCCGACGCTGGGATACGAGTCATAGGCGCTGTCTAACAGCGTCGCCCACCTCCGGCACGCGGTCACGCGGCCGCGCGGTCACGCCTGCTCGGCCGTCCGCGGCAGCGGGACCGGCCCGGACTCCCGCCCTTGCCGGGCACGGGGCCTGCGTGCAGCACGGCGAGAGCCCGCCTGCTAGCTCGTGGGGTCCGAGAAGGGGAATCAGGCGGGCTCTCGTTCCTCGCAGTACCCAGGTCTGACGCAAACGCACCCCGGGACGGGGCAGCGGACCAACAGCGCCAAGAGCCAGGACCGCTCGTCGTGGTAGAGGAACGACGTCGAGCGCACCCCCCGCTGCATTCACGAGCGGTCAGTCCTCGGGGCGCAGGACCTCTTCATAGGCGGGGGCCAGCCTGGCTGCAGAAGACCCATGCCGACCCCTCGGACGACGTGACGCCCCTCCAGCAGCCGCATGATGAGGGGGTACGTCTGCCTGCCCTCGCCGACCGGCAGGACGTGACGACCCCTGTCGTCGACGGGGAGGCCGTCGAGGTCGAAGACGACGACCACCTCCAGGTCTGGGGCGACGAAGCGCGGCCTCGTGCCGATCCCGTAGCGGACCCCGCGCTGGCCCTCCACCAGACGTTCGACGGTGCGGCGCACCGCCCTGCATCCGCACGCATGCCACAGCCAGTGGGTCGGCGCCGCCGACGCCAGCTGCCGGGCGAGGTCGTCACGGTCTACCTCGACCAGCTCGAGGACCTCCGCGTTGGAGGAGATCCACTCCTGCACGACCGCCAGACGAAACACCGGGTCCAGCCCGCCCCACGCGGTCTCGAAGCTCCCGCTCAGCGTGGCCTCCAGCCACACCAGCGCCGCCAGACCCGGAGCCACCACGGCAGCAGCCGACTTGTACGCGCTCAGCTCGTCCTCCGGCATGAAGCGTGACTGTAGGACGCAGGTGGCTCCACAACCCCGACACGGATCAGCACCTGGAGTAGGGAACCGCGCAGCTGTCCCCGCGACAACAACCGTGCGAGAGAGCAGGTGGACGTGATCTGCCGTGCGGAGTGGTTCCTGCCGTGCGGACTGGTTCTGGCTGCGCGGGCTGTTTCTCGCCGTGCGGACAGGTTCTTGCTCGTCGGCGGGGTGAAGGGGCGGTGCTGGTGTGCCGATGCATCGCGGGTGGAGCGTGCGACCGTGGTCCCGGAGGTGGCGACGCCGCCGCTGATGGCGCGTACCGCCGGGGTGTTCTACTGCGCCGGGGGGCTGGCGGCGCTGGCCGTGGCCGTGGACCTGCCGCGCCCGTTCGCTACCACGACGACCGTGCTGGTCGGGCTGGCGGTGCTGTCGTTCCTGACTGGCGCGCTGCTCCTGTGGTGCGGGCGGCGGCTGCCGCACCACGCCTACCACGCCGTGGTGGTGTACGGGACGGTCGTCCTGACCGCCGCGGTCATCCTGTGCCCGACGCCGGGCGCGGCGCTGACCGTCGCCTCGCTCAACACGTTCGTGGCCATCGACGCATTCCTGTTCTTCTCCTCCCGCACGGCCAGCCTGCACCTTCTGGCCATGCTGTGCGGGCAGGCGGTCGCGCTGGGCACCCACGACGAGCTGGGCACAGGTGCCGTGGTCTCGGCGTCCCTGGTGTGCCTCGCCGTCTCCGTGGTCGTCGGGCCCCTGGTGCGGCGCGCCTCCAGCGCCAGCCGCGACAGCCTCACCGGGCTGCCGAACCGGCGCGGGTTCGACGACGCCCTCGAGGCGGCCCTGGCCACGGCCTCCCGCACCTCAGAGGCTCTGTCGCTGGCGCTGGTGGACGTCGACCGGTTCAAGGCGGTCAACGACCACGGTGGCCACGCCGCGGGTGACGCGCTCCTGCAGACGCTGGCCGCGCGCTGCGCCGCCGCGCTGCCCCCGGGCGCCCTGCTGACCCGCCACGGCGGCGACGAGTTCGCGGTCATCCTGCCCGCCACGACCGCCGTGGCGGCCCTGCAGGCCCTGGAGGTCATGCGGACCTCCATCACCGAGCACGGCCTGTCCTGCGGGGTCGCGCAGCACCACAACACCGAGAGCGGGGCCGACCTGCTGCGTCGCGCCGACATCGCCCTGTACGCGGCCAAGGCAGCCGGTCGCGGCTGCTCCAGGCTCAGCGCCACCCAGACCGACCACCTCGCCGATGACCTCGCCGCCGCGATCAACGCCGGCAGCATCGACGTGGCCTTCCAGCCGATCGTCGCCCTGCCCTCACGGCGCGTGGTGGGCGTGGAGGCACTGGCCCGCTGGGAGCACCCGCGGCGCGGCACCGTGCCCCCCTCGGAGTTCGTGCCGGCCGCCGAGGCGAACGGGCTCATCCACGACCTTGGCGCCATGGTCCTGGCCCAGGCCTGCCAGGGCGCCCTCGACCTCCAACGGGCGTGGGGCACCCGGCTGCTGCTGACCGTCAACGCCTCCGGCCGGGAGCTCGCCGACCCCGGCTACGCCAGCACCGTGCTCGCCACGCTGCTGCACGAGGGCTGGCCAGCCCCTCAGCTGGTCGTCGAGATCACCGAGAGCCTCATCGAGGGCGCCAGCACGCCAGCCCTGCACACCCTCACTGAGCTCCGCAGCCACGGCATCGCAGTCGCGATCGACGACTTCGGCACCGGGTACTCCGCCTTCAGCCGCCTGGACACCCTGCCCGCCGACTACCTCAAGCTGGACCGGTCCTTCATCTCCACCATCACCACCAGCCCCCGACGCCTCGCGATGCTCCGAGCCCTGCTCGACCTCGGCGACCGCCTAGGGCTCACCGTCATCGCCGAAGGCATCGAGACCACTGCACAGGCAGAGCTGCTCACCAGCGCCGGCTGCCCGCTCGTGCAGGGCTACCTCTACGGCCGACCGGGCCCCGCCGCCTCCTGGACCACGGTCCCGACCACACCGTCGGCACCTCAGCCCCGCACTCACGCCCAGGCACACGCCCAGGCGTCTTTTCAGGCGGCTGTCCCCCCCGGCAGGCACCCCTAGAACCAAGACACACGGACACCCACGCCCAGACCGCACGAAGGTCTACCCACGGCCGCACGACAACCGCTGCCTGGCGGGGGGCCGAGGCTCATCTGGGCCGGCGTATGCCCAACCTGGTGGGGCGCGACCCGGCCGGAGGGACCCCTGGAGACCATACCGGGCCGCCCCGCTGCCTGGAGGCACGGGACGCACCCGGACTTCCCGGGGTGCGCCCGGCCCACTCGTCGTCAACCGTCGAAGGCTGAAGCGGGCGGGACAGCCGACAGCGCCAATCGGACGGTGAGCCGGCGGCTGCGCCGGCGAGATCGGCTCAGCCGAGCGTGCGAGAACCGAAGAGCAGCACCTCGCGCTCCATGTCGTAGTAGGCCTCGTCGCTGGCCGTCAGCCAGTCGAACAGGTTGTCGGCGTCGTCGACGGTGACGCTGAGGACGACCTCGCTGGCGCCGTTGTCAAGGACGAGCTGGAACAGGTAACTGCCGGGCTCCCCGGCCCCGGACGGAGAGAAGTTCGGCTGCCAGGCAGTGACCTTCCGGGTCTTGATGACGCTCTTGCCGAGGTCGCTGGCGCCCGCACCCTGCTCAGTTGAGGTAGTCATGCCGTCGTCCTACCCACCAGCCGGACGCACATCCCCGCGGCGCGCCTCTGAGTCATGCGTGGACTGATAGGACAACTGGTGATGCCCGGATGTGCGTGGACCTAGGGACCGCGACCCCTTGCCGCCGGTGACCGTCATGGCGCGCGACTCGTCATGGCGCGCGACTCGTCATGGCGCGCGACTCGTCACGACCTGCGACTCGACACGACCCGCGACTCGACACGGCGAGCCCGGACCGGCGGGACCGCCTGGGCCGGGGAGCCACGGGACGATCGGGTTGCAGGTGTGACGGGCGGGGGGCGGTTCCGGCGAGGCCACCGGTCGCTCCTGCTGTCGGGGCCCGTGGGCGGGCCGTCCTGACCGCCAGTGCTCGTGTTGCCGTCCGGAGCGGGCTCGGAGTCTCACCTCTCGCCGGCGGCCCCGGTGGGCTCGATGGGCTCGCTGGACCGGGTGGTCTGGTGGGTCTGCTGGGCCTGCCGTGGCCTCACCACCGGGGGGCGGTCGGGTCGCTGTCTGTTGGTGCTGGTCGTGCTGTGGCTTGCTCGGAGGAAGCGGTCGGCGTAGATGTCGGCGGGTACCGGCCGGGAGAAGAGGTACCCCTGCCCGTACCGGACGCCGTGGCCGATGAGCTGCTCGCGCTGCTGCTCGGTCTCGACCCCTTCGGCGAGGACGTCCAGGCCGAGGGTGAGGGCCAGGGCCTGCACGCCTGCCACGAGCGGGGCCCCGCCCTCGGTGACGGTGGACACGACGGAGCGGTCGAGCTTGAGCACCTGCACCGGGAAACGGTCGAGGTAGTCCAGCGAGGTGTAGCCGGTGCCGTAGTCGTCCAGGTGGATGTCGACACCGGCCTCGCGCAGCGCGGCCAGCGACGACGCGGCGGCGCTGTCGACGGTGAGCTGGTCGTGCTCGGTGATCTCCAGGTGCAGGCTGGCGGTCGGCACGCCCGCCCGGGCCAGGTGGCCCAGGACCCGCCCGGGCAGGCCGGGGTCGTCCAGGCTGTCCCGGGTGAGGTTCACGCTCACCGGCGGCACCCGCAGACCCTGCCCCCGCCAGCGGGCCAGCTGCGCTACCACCTCCTGCAGCACGGTGTCGTCCAGCTGGGCGTCCAGCTCGTTGCTGCTGACCACGGGCAGGAACGCCTGCGGGCCGAGCAGCCCCCGCCGGGGGTGGTCCCAGCGGACCAGCGCCTCCGCGCCCACCACCTCCGCGGAGACGAGGTCCACCAAAGGTTGGTAGTGCAGCTCGAGCCGGCCCACCTGCACCGCCGAGCCGCCCAGCAGCTGACGGACGTCACCGGCGAGGGAGTACCGCTCGGCGACCTCCTCACGCATCTCGGGCCGGAACACCACCGCCCGCGACCCGCCCGCCGCCTTCGCGGCATACATGGCCACATCGGCCCGGGTCAGCAGCTCCGCCAGCGGAACCTGCTCCCCGCCCGCAGCACCGGCTCCGTCAGCCGCATCATCAGCGTCGCCGACGTCAGCACCGTCGCCGCCGTCAGCACCGTCTCCAGCCTGCGCCTGGCCGTCAGCGTGGTCGTCGGCGTGGGCGACCCCGACGCTCGCGCCGACCCGCAGCCGTCGACCCCCCACCACCACGGCAGGCTCCAGCGCGACGAGCAGCCGCTGGGCCAGCCGCTCGGCGTCGCCCGTCTCGCTCAGCAGGACGAACTCGTCACCACCCAGGCGGGCCACCACCGTGGCCGGGTTGCCGCCCGCAGCGCTCAGCAACCGGTCGCGCACCTGCAGCAGCAGCGCGTCCCCGGTGTCGTGCCCGTGGGTGTCGTTGACCTGCTTGAAGTCATCCAGGTCCACCAGGAGCAGGCTGCGCCCCTCCCCCGCACCGGGCCCCCCAGCCCTCCCGCTCCCCCCGGGTCTCCCGGGCCTCCCGGGCCTCCCGGGCCTCCCCCAGGAGGCCTCGTAGGTCCGGGCCAGGCCACGGCGGTTGGCGAGGTCGGTCAGCGGGTCGTGCTCTGCCAGGTGCTCGCTGTCGCGCAGCGCGGACACCGCCCGCAGCAGGCACAGCACCCCGATCAGCGCCCCAGCGACCGGCACCGCCCAACCCGGCAGCCCCGCGGCCCCGCCCAGCTGCGACACCCCCCACAACCCGGCCGGCACCAGCACCAGCGGCAGCAGCCCCAGCAGCGCCACCGACGGGCGCCGGGCACGCGCGAACGTCCCCGGCTCGTACACCGCGGCCATCGACGGGTGCAGCGCCGCCGCCGCGAACAACATCGAGGCCACGACACCGACGACCTGCTCCAGGTCCCCCGGCACCGCCAGCCGCCGGCCGTCCAGGGCCAGCGTGAGGTCGTACACGATCGTCACCACAGCCGCGCCCAGCAGCAGCCACGAGCTCACCGACAGACCACGCCGCGACACCGTGAACCGCAGCAGCAGCCCCACCAGCGCCACGTCGATGCTGGCCATCGCCACGTTCGCCGCGCCACCCTCGGCGGCCACGGTCACCGCCAGCAGCTGTGCCGCCACCACGGCCAGCACCGTGACGATGATCACCAGGTCTAACCAAGCCCCCGGCGTAGCCCCCGGGCCACGCGCGCCACGGGTGCCACGGCTTGCTCGGGTGCCGCGTCTTGTTCGGGTGCCGCGTCTTGTTCGCGTGCCGCGTCTTGTTCGCGTGCCACGGACCTGTTGGGCACTGCGGACGAACTGGCACACGTGCAGCGCGGCCACGACCTGCCCCGCCCACACCAGCACCGTGCTGACGGTGCTCAGCTGCCCCTGCACCTGCACCATCACCCCGGCACAGCCCCACAGCACCAGCATCAGCACCACCGGCCACCACCCCGAGCCGATGGCAGCAGCAGCCGGCCGGTGCCAGGCGATACCCACGACCACCAGGGCCACAGCGCCGACCGACGCCACCACCACCGCTGCCGACCGCCACCCCGGCACCAGCACCAGGACGACCGTCCCCACGAGGACCACGACCAGCAGCACCCAGGTCGCGCGGCCGGCCCACCACGCGCGTGTCTCCATGCCTGCACCTCGGCCCGCAGCGCACGGGACTTGACCCCCACGTGAGGGCCTCGACCCCTCCGGGCGCACCACCCCCACGTGACAGCCGGCGTGGCTGCCAGGCCCACGCGGAGCTCGTGGTCCGGCCTGGCGCGGGGTCAGGCGGTGGTGGCCGCGGTCCGCCGGTTGCGGGCGATGTGGTCGAGGACGGCCGTGAGCTGCTCGGCGTTCCAGGGCTTGGGCAGGACCCCGTCCATCCCGGCCTGCAGGCAGGCGTCGCGGTCGGTGGCCAGGACGCTGGCGGTCATGGCGAACACGGGCAGGCGCGCCGACCCCTCCTCGGTCTCCGTCGCGCGGAGAGACTCCACGGTCCGGATGCCGTCCAGGACGGGCATCTGCAGGTCCAGCAGCACGCCGTCGTAGCGACCGGCGCGCAGCGCCTCCAGCGCCTGCTGCCCGTCACCGACGACGTCGACCTGCACCCCTGCTCGTCTCAGGGTCATCTTCGCGACGAGCTGGTTGACCTCGTTGTCCTCCGCCACCAGCACCCGCATGCCCGGCTCGGCCTGCCCGACCGGGTCACCGGCACGGCGCGCCGGCGAGGACGTGCCGGGGGGACGGGGGCCTGGGACACGTCCCGCAGCACCCGCCGCGACCCTCCCTCCCACCTCAGGCGAGGCGCACGGGAGGGGGACGTCCACCCGGAACGTCGACCCTCGACCGGGCGCGCTGGTGACGGTGATGGTGCCACCCATGCGCTGGATGAGCCCGCCGGCGATGGCCAGGCCCAGACCCGTGCCGCCACAGCGGCGGGTGACCGAGGCGTCAGCCTGGGTGAAGGGCTGGAACAGCCGCGCCTGCTGCTCCTCGCTCATCCCGATCCCGGTGTCGGCGACCTGCAGCCAGACCTGCTCCTCGTCGCCGCCGACCGTGACGACGACCGAGCCCTGCTCGGTGAACCTGACGGCGTTGGAGGCCAGGTTGGTGATCACCTGCCGCAGCCGGGAGGGGTCACCGACCCGGTCCTGGCGCAGCGACGGCCGCACGACCACCACCATCGTGACGCCGGCCTCGTCGGCGGCCAGCCTGACCGGTAGCAGCGCGTCCTCCAGGACGTCGCCGACGCTGAAGCGCACGGCCTCGAGCTCGACAGCCCCGGCCTCGACCTTGGACAGGTCCAGGACGTCGTTGACGATGGTCAGCAGGGCCCGCCCGGACCGGCTGGCTTGGCGGGCCCAGCCCGCTTGCTCCTCGGGTAGCCCAGAGCCGGACAGCAGGTCGGTCAGGCCGAGGACCCCGTTCAGGGGGGTTCGGATCTCGTGGCTCATGGTGGCGAGGAAGGCGGTCTTGGCCCGCGAGGCGCGGTCCCGTTCCTCTGCCAGAGCGTGCGCCTGCCGGGTGGTCTCCTCCAGCCGCGCCACGAGCCGTCGCCGGTCGTCGCGCTGCAGGGCCAGGACGAGCGTCACCAGCCCCACGACGGACACGCACGCCTGGGCCAGCAGCACCCGGTTGACGGGCGAGGCGGCACCGAAGGGACCCAGGCCCTGCAGCGTGCTGACGACCATGAGGACGCCCGCGAGCAGCACGTGGACCGCGGCGAACGTGGTGTGGAAGCGCAGCGCGATCCACATGCTCAGCGGCAGCGGCAGGAACGCCAGAGGGAGGTTGGAGTCCAGGGCGAACACGGAGAGGTAGCCGACCGAGATGACGACGCCCGCCACCACCAGCTCTGCCCACACCCGCCACCCCTGCCGGGGATGCCGTTCTTGGGGGTCGGCCAGCCTGAGCGCCGGCGCGGCGAACACGAACACGCTCGCGGCGTTGCGCAGCGTCCATGCCCCCGCCGTCGGCAGCAGCGCCGCGTCCTGCAGCAGCCACAGCCCGACAGGGCCGATCAGGGCCGCCACGAGGGACCCGGCCGTCGAGGCCAGGACGAGGGCTGCGAGGTCCTGGGTGTGCCGCAGCCGGAACGGCTCGTGACCGCTCGCACGCTGGAGCCCGACCAGGACCAGGCACACCACCAGGGACTGCACGACGTTGGCGACCGCGAACACCACCGCCATCTCCCAGCTGACCCCGGTCAGGTGGTTGATCACACCGGCCACCACCGCCAGGAGGGAGCCGGCGATCAGCACCCGGCGCGGACGCCCCCACGACGCGGCGACCCACAGCACACCCACCGCTGCCGCAGGCCACACCAGCGCCAGCTGGGTCCCCTCCACCCGGGTCGCACGCCCTAGAGCGACCGCACCGGCGTAGAGCACGAGGAAGAACACCGTGGTCAGGACCGGGTGCCCCGAACGCAAGCCATCGAGCCTGGCCGCGATGCCACCGCCAGCCCCCGTCACCCCTGGCCCATCTACCTCACCCACCGCATCCACCTGTGAGGTGTCGACACCTCGCCCGGCCGGGTCGAGCCCCCGTACGTGTGACACGGCCCAGCCGAGACCCTCTCCCGTCGCCGCTGCCTACCTGGGCGGCGCCGCCCGCCCGGGACTCAGGTCCCCGTCAGGACGGCCCGATAGCCAGCGCAAGGTTCGGTCCGGGTGTCGCGTCCAGTGTCGGTTGAGTAGGGGCGAGATGAGCACAGCAGGGCACGGCGCACGCCAGCAGCAGGCAGCCGCTCGACGCAGCGTCGAGGAGGCCGAGCGGAAGCTCGCCGCCGCCAGGGCCCGCGAGCACGCCTGGTCCGCCGGCGCCGCCGGCGAGGAGCAGGTCGCCGACACCCTCGCCGGCCTCGCTCAGCTGGGGTGGGTCGTCCTGCACGACGTGGCCTGGCCCGGACGGGCCCGCGCCAACCTCGACCACGTCCTCATCGGACCCGGCGGCGTCCTCGTCGTGGACACCAAGAACTGGTCAGGCACCGTCACCGTCGACACCGACCGGGGCCTGCGCAGCAACGGCTACCGCAAGACCAAGGAGATCGAGGCGGTCCAGACCGCCCGGCAGGCGCTGCTTACCCTGGTCCCCGCCCTGCCCCCCGAGGTCGTCGCCGGCCTGATCTGCCTCGCCGCCCAGGACCAGGAACCCGTCCTCCTGGACGGCGTCGTGGTGGTCGGGCGCGGGCAGCTGCTGCAGCACGTACTCCAGCGGTCGGCCGTGCTGGGCGCCCAGGCCGTGATGGAGACCGCCATGACGCTCGGGACCGCCCTGCGACGGCAGCCCCAGGACCGCATTCCCGCCCAGGCGGGCCCCGGCCGGGCGCCCCGGAACACCGCGAAGCCCCGCGCCGGCTCGACACGCCCACGCAAGCGTCCAGCCCGTAGCGCCCGCGCCGGCGTCCTCAAGCTCGCGGCCTTCGGTGTCGTCCTCGGTGCACTCGTGCTCTTCCCCGACGAGGTGTGGCGGGCGTACATGTCGGTGGTCACCGCCGTCGTCACGCCCGTCGCCGACGACCTCACCCAGGACCTCCTCGGGAACGTGGTTCCCACGACAGCCCCGGCCCCCTGACCAGCCATCCCCCCGCGTTCAGCCCTGCCCCGTGGGTGGCCCTCCCGCAGGCCGCGGCCTTTCCGATCCGGTCTACGACAGCGCCATCAGGCTGATAGGTGCTCCACTCCTGTCCGGAGGAAGCGCGGGCGGCTAGCCCTAGACCGGAAGACAGTCCAGGCGGAAGAGGTCGGTCAGACTCCTGCTTTCCAGGGCCCGTCGCACTGCTCGGTCCCCGAACCAGTACCCGGCGCGCGACGGTACCGAGACCGGCTGGGCGGCCCCCTCGAACAGCCGGCCCAGGACGGCTGGGTCCCGCGTCTCCAACGCGGCCACCGCGACAGCCTCGATGGCCCCTGCTCGTCGTTCGCAGTCCTGCACCCACGCGTCGTGGTCACCGTCGAACCAGAAGTACGCGGACGCGGTGAGGCCAGGGCACAGCTCTCGTGACACCGCGACCGCCAGGCCCTCGATGAACGCCATCTCCCCCACGGAAGCCGGCCAGGTGATGCCCGACGCACGGGCGTGCGCGACGTGAGCCGCCTCGTGCGCGACCAGGACAGCGTCATAGGGCGACGGCGGGAAGTTCTCCAACGCCAAAAACAGGGCCGGCTCCCCCGCGTACGGGGCGACCCAGCCGTTGGCGGTACCGCCACCCACCATCAGCACCGTCGGCAGCCACGGCCGGTCCAACAAGCCGCGCTCGTGCATCGCCGCGGCGGTGGACCGCACCAGGCCGGCTGCCCGTCCCTCCCGCTCCTGGATGCCCCCGACAAGGGCTTCGACAGTGTCGGCGGCCTCACTCCGCAGGCTGGGATCGCCCCGGCCGTCGTAGTAGACGTCGAAGACATCGCGATGGGCGGCCTCGTACCGGTCGGCCCACGCCGCCTGGCGCGGGCCACCTGCTGGCACCTCGAGCAGGCGCATGTAGGCCGGTGTGGTCGTCGTAAAGATGGCAGCCCCCGCACTCGGATCCGCATACATCCCGGTCGTCCTGACCGGGGTCCCACCGGCCTTAGCCCGGCACGGTAGCTCGACCAGGCGACGCCGGGCGCAGGTCGCCCCGGTCCGCGTGACCGGTCGGCTCGCTGCCGTGTCGCCTGTGAAGTCCTCGGCGACGGCTGGCCGGGGCGCGTCCGTCGTTTTCCACATGAAGACCCGTCCCGATCGCCGATCCTCTTGTGGCCCAGCCCGGCACGGCCCCTGGTCCCAGCGGCGGCTCCCGCACCGACGCGCACCGGTTGGGGCCGCCAGCTGGGATCTGTGTCGGGCAGCTTCACGTGTGTCCGGGCCGGCGTCAGAGCTAGGAGATGGTCGCGGTGCCCTCGGCGTCGACCCGCTCGTCGTGCAGCAGCTCGCCCGCGGCGTCGACCGGGATGTAGGTGACGTCGAACGTGATCGGGGACCCGGGCTGGTGCTCGAAGTTGTCGCCGTAGGAGAAGCGCTGACCGGGCTCGAAGGTGTAGATGCCCGCCTCGCTGTAGCCCTCCACGCTGACCCCTGGCTCGTTGATCCCCTGGGCGGCCCAGAGCTCGTCGCCGGTCAGGCCGTCCATGCCCTGCATGTAGGGCCAGTCGTCGTAGCGGGCCGAGACGTCGACCAGGGAGGGCCCCAGGTCGACGGCCGCGCCGTTGTTGCTCACGACGTAGTTGAGGAAGACCAGGGTGTCGCCCACCTCGATCAACGGCGTGTTGGTCTCCGGGTCGACGAAGGAGCCGGTGTCGTCGGCCGGCATCGTGCCGACCTGGTAGACGTCGACCGTCAGGTCGCCGGCCTCGATGCTGCTGAGCAGCTCGCCGGGCTCGGTCACCGGGTTGGCCCAGCTGGGCTGCCCGCCCGAGGCGCTCGCCTCGGCCGGGCTCTCGGCGCTCCCCGGGCTCTCCGTCACCTCAGCGCCGGCCGTCTCCTCGGTGCTGTCGGTGCTGTCGGTGCTCTCCGGTCCCGGCGTCGCGCTGGTGCTTGCCTCGCCCGTGGAGCCGGATGACTCGGCGGCGGACTCGGCGTCGGCGCCGCAGGCCGTGAAGCCCAGGGCGCTCACGGCCACCAGGCTGGTGAGGGCGAGACGGGTGCGTGCAGTCGCATGGAAGGTCCTGTCGGTGAGGGGCGTCGGGCGCAGGGGGCCAAACCTGACCAGCCGGACACCGGCTCGTCCGCGGTCGCGGA
The DNA here is from genome assembly GCF_037860755.1 of Aquipuribacter hungaricus. NCBI lineage: Bacteria > Bacillati > Actinomycetota > Actinomycetes > Micrococcales > Intrasporangiaceae > Aquipuribacter > Aquipuribacter hungaricus. The sequence continues at coordinate 39,580 of NZ_JBBEOI010000011.1, forward strand.
CTGAGCGGCGTACGTCGCCCAGGATCCGGGGGACGGGGCCGAACTGGTGGCCGAGACGGTCGGCCCACATCTGTTCTACACCGACCGGATTCGCGCCGGCACGGGAGTCCGGGGGGCTCCGTCCGATCCGCCGAATACGTCCCGGGGGGGGGGACCTCTACGTGCACGCTCAGACCGCTCGGCCCCCCGACCGGCGTCGCCGGGTCGAGCAGCCCCCGGCCCTGTCAACCCTCTACCGACCGGGCGGCAGCGCCACCGAGCACTGGCAAGCCCGACTCGGGAGAGCCGAACGCCTGGTCAGCGGACCACTCGTGCGGACCGGGCCTCGCCTGCTCCGCTACGCAGAAGCCCTGTCGCGGTCGCCCGACGAGGTGGAGCGCCGCACCCGGGCGTGACCCCGCCACGGGCGCTCTGAGAGTGGGAGCGTGGTCTGGCCCCAGGGTGGCGGTCTGATTTGGCCCCACCTGCGGGGGC
>NZ_JBBEOI010000012.1 GCF_037860755.1 Aquipuribacter hungaricus
ACCGCGCGGGCCGGCGCGGCGGCCGGCAGCCCGAGGTCGGGCAGCACCACGCCGACCCGGGCGCGCGTGGCCGGCCCGGCCCGGTAGGGGTCGACGCCGACCACCCGCACCGTGCCGCCGTCGGGGCGGCGCATGCCGCTCACGCAGTCCAGCAGCGAGGTCTTGCCCGCACCGTTCGGCCCGCACAGCGCGACGACCTCGCCCGCGGCGACCCGCAGGTCGACGCCGTCGACGGCCACCACGGGGCGGGGCCGGGCGGGGTGCGTCCGGCGCAGCCCGACGACCTCGACCGGCGCCGTCCCCGCCGCGCCGGGCGCCCGCGACGGGGCTCCCGACGACCTGGTCGCGGGGGGCACCCGGGAGGCTGTCACAGGCCTGATCGTACGAGCCGGCCGGTTCGCCAACGGCGCGCATTTACGTCATACTCGGGGTGTGCAAATAGCCCACGACCCGGCCACGGCCGGGCGGACCCACGGGGAGGCGGCCCGGCAGCAGCCGGCCCGCGAGCAGGGCCCCCGTGACCGGGTGTTCGCCGCCGTCCTCGAGCACGGCCCGGTGTCCGCGGCCTCGCTCGCCACCCGCCTCGGGGTCACGCCCGCGGCCGTCCGCCGCCACCTCGAGGCCCTCGTCGAGGACGGCCTCCTCGAGCCGCGCACCGCCCCGGTCACCGGCCGCCGCGGCCGGCCCGCCCGCGTCTTCGTCGCCACCGAGCGCGGCCAGGGCGCCGGGAGGGGTGACTACGACGCGTTCGCGGTCTCCGCCATGGACTACCTGCACGAGACCCTGGGCGACCAGGCGGTCCGCGACTTCGCCGAGCGCCGCTTCGGCGAGCTCGCCTCGCGGTACGCCCCGGCCGTCGAGGCGGCCGGCCCCGACCCGCGCGAGCGGGCCAAGGAGCTGGCCCGCCAGCTGTCCGCCGACGGGTTCGCGGCCAGCGCCCGGACCGTCGCGGTGTCCCCGGTCGCCCCCCGCCCGGGGTCGGCCGCCCCGGTCGGCGGCGTCCAGCTGTGTCAGGGACACTGTCCTGTGCACGCGGTCGCCGCGCGGTACCCGCAGCTCTGCGACGCCGAGACCCGCGCCTTCTCCTCGCTGCTGGGCGTCCACGTCCAGCGCCTGGCCACCATCGCCCACGGCGAGCACGTGTGCACCACGTTCGTCCCCACCCCGAACGTCAGGAAGGACCCGTCATGACGACGACCCCCGTGACCCCCGAGACCGCCGCCCCCACGCAGGCCGAGCAGCTCGACGCCCTCGGCCGCTACCAGTTCGGCTGGTCCGACTCGGACACGGCCGGCGAGACCGCCCGCCGCGGCCTGAACGAAGAGGTCGTCCGCGACATCTCCTCCCGCAAGGGCGAGCCCGAGTGGATGCTCAAGCTCCGCCTCAAGGGCCTGTCCCTGTTCGGGCGCAAGCCCATGCCGACGTGGGGCTCCGACCTGTCGGGCATCGACTTCGACAACATCAAGTACTTCGTCAAGTCCACCGAGCAGCAGGCCGGCTCGTGGGAGGAGCTCCCCGAGGAGATCCGCGCGACGTACGACCGCCTGGGCATCCCCGAGGCCGAGAAGCAGCGTCTCGTCTCCGGCGTCGCCGCCCAGTACGAGTCCGAGGTGGTCTACCACAAGATCAACGAGGAGCTCGAGAAGCAGGGCGTCGTCTTCCTCGACACCGACACCGCGCTCAAGGAGCACCCGGAGCTCTTCCGCGAGTACTTCGGCTCGGTCATCCCCGTCGGGGACAACAAGTTCGCCGCGCTGAACTCCGCCGTCTGGTCGGGCGGCTCGTTCATCTACGTCCCGCCGGGCGTCCACGTCGAGATCCCGCTCCAGGCCTACTTCCGGATCAACACCGAGAACATGGGCCAGTTCGAGCGGACGCTGATCATCGCCGACGAGGGCTCGTACGTGCACTACGTCGAGGGCTGCACCGCCCCGATCTACCAGTCCGACTCGCTGCACTCCGCGGTCGTGGAGATCGTCGTGAAGAAGGGCGCCCGCGTCCGCTACACGACCATCCAGAACTGGTCGAACAACGTGTACAACCTCGTCACCAAGCGCGCGGTCGCCGAGGCCGGCGCCACCATGGAGTGGATCGACGGCAACATCGGCTCCAAGGTGACGATGAAGTACCCGGCGGTCTTCCTCATGGGCGAGCACGCCCGCGGCGAGACCCTGTCCATCGCCATGGCCGGCGAGGGCCAGCACCAGGACGCCGGCGCCAAGATGGTCCACGCCGCGCCCTACACGTCGAGCTCGATCGTCTCCAAGTCGATCGCGCGCGGCGGCGGCCGGACCTCCTACCGCGGTCTGGTCCAGGTGCTCGAGGGCGCCCACCACAGCGCGAGCAACGTGCTGTGCGACGCCCTGCTGGTGGACACCATCAGCCGCTCCGACACCTACCCCTACGTCGACGTCCGCGAGGACGACGTGCGGATGGGCCACGAGGCCACGGTCTCCAAGGTGTCCGAGGACCAGCTCTTCTACCTCATGTCGCGCGGCATGCCGGAGAGCGAGGCCATGGCGATGATCGTCCGCGGCTTCATCGAGCCGGTCGCCCGCGAGCTGCCCATGGAGTACGCCCTCGAGCTGAACAAGCTCATCGAGCTGCAGATGGAAGGGGCCGTCGGGTGACGACGAGCACCACTGACCAGACCGGCACCGACCGGACGGGGGAGCACGGCACCGGCGTCGAGGCCGACGCCGCCGTGGACCTGACCCCCGGCCCGGAGCACGGCGGCAACGGCCTGCGCCCGGCGGCGACCACGCCGGGCCAGGTGGACCCCACCGAGCCCACGTCGCCCGAGCCCGTCGAGGCGGCGCTCGCGGTCGTGCGCTCGTACACCGACTCCACGGTCCCCGACGTGAGCCGCGCCGACCGGGCCCGCTCCCGCGAGGTCGGCGACTTCGCCGTCCCGACCGGGCGCGAGGAGGAGTGGCGCTTCACCCCGCTGGACAAGGTGCGGGAGCTGTTCGAGCCCTCCGAGGGCCCCGGGTCCGTCGGCGTCACCGTCCGCACCGACGACCCCGCGGTCACCGTCGTCGACCACGAGCCGTCGGGCGCGGTCGCGCGCCCCGGCGACCGGGTCGCCGTCGTCGCGCAGGCCTCCGCCGGGGTCCGCCGCACGGTGCGCGTGGCCTCAGAGGCCGTCGTCGCGGAGCCCGTCCACGTCGACCTCGTCGGCACGGGCGGGCGCGGGTCCGTCGACCTCGTCGTCGACGTCGGCGCCTTCTCCAAGGTCACCGTCGTCGTCGACCACACCGGCGACGCGCAGTTCGCCGGCACCGTCGGCATCCGCGTCGGCGACTCCGCGAACGTCACGGTCGTGTCGCTGCAGTCGTGGGACCGCACCGCGACGCACGTCGGCCAGCACGACGCGGTCCTCGGCCGGGACTCCACGTTCCGCCACATCGCCGTCAGCCTCGGCGGCGACCTCGTCCGCCTCGACGTCAACGTCGAGTACACCGGCCCGGGTGCGAGCTCGGAATGCTTCGGCGTCTACTTCGCCGACGCGGGCCAGCACCTGGAGCACCGCCTGTTCGTCGACCACTCCGCCCCGGCCTGCCGGAGCAACGTGGTCTACAAGGGCGCGCTGCAGGGCCAGGACGCGCACACCGTGTGGATCGGCGACGTGCTGATCCGCAAGGAGGCCGAGGGCATCGACACCTACGAGCTCAACCGCAACCTCGTCCTCACCGAGGGGGCGCGCGCCGACTCCGTGCCCAACCTCGAGATCGAGACCGGACAGATCGAGGGCGCCGGCCACGCCAGCGCCACCGGCCGGTTCGACGACGAGCAGCTGTTCTACCTGCAGGCCCGCGGCGTCCGCCCCCTGGTGGCCCGCCGCCTGGTGGTCCGCGGCTTCTTCGCCGAGATCCTCCAGCAGATCGGCATCGACGACGTCGAGGAGCGCCTGCTCGGTGTCGTCGAGCAGCGGCTGTCCGACGCCGCCCTGGCCGACGAGCCGATGAGCACGAGCACCGCCACGACCCCCCTGAGCGCCACCGAGGAGACCACCGCATGACCACGCTCGAGATCCGCGACCTGCACGTCAGCGTCACCGCCGACGGCGAGGCCAAGGAGATCCTCAAGGGCGTCGACCTCACGGTCCGCTCCGGGGAGACCCACGCGATCATGGGCCCGAACGGCTCGGGCAAGTCGACGCTGGCCTACTCCGTCGCCGGTCACCCCAAGTACACGGTGACCAGCGGCAGCGTGACGCTGGACGGCGAGGACGTCCTGGCGATGAGCGTGGACGAGCGCGCCCGCGCCGGCCTGTTCCTGGCCATGCAGTACCCGGTCGAGGTCCCCGGCGTGAGCGTGAGCAACTTCCTCCGCACCGCCAAGACCGAGGTGTCCGGCGAGGCCCCCGTGCTGCGCCACTGGGTCAAGGACGTCAGGGAGGCCATGGGCAGCCTCAAGATGGACCCGGCCTTCGCGGGCCGCAACGTCAACGAGGGCTTCTCCGGCGGCGAGAAGAAGCGCCACGAGATCCTGCAGATGAAGCTCCTGCAGCCGAAGCTCGCGATCATGGACGAGACCGACTCCGGCCTGGACGTGGACGCGCTGCGCGTGGTGTCCGAGGGCGTCAACACCATCAAGGCCGACACCGGCCTGGGGCTGCTGCTCATCACGCACTACACCCGCATCCTCAAGTACATCCGCCCCGACTTCGTCCACGTCTTCGTGGACGGCCGCGTCGCCGAGCAGGGCGGGCCCGAGCTGGCCGACCGGCTCGAGAACGAGGGCTACGACCGCTTCGTCACCACGAACGCCTGAGGGAGACCCGATGAGCGAGCAGCCAGCAGTCCCCACCACCGAGCCCGCCGAGACCTCCGCGGTCGTGGTCCCCGGTGACGCGCCCGTCGCCGGCCCGCCCGTCGACGCGGCGGACGTCGAGGAGGCCATGCGCGACGTCGTCGACCCCGAGCTGGGGATCAACGTCGTCGACCTCGGACTGGTCTACGGCATCCACGTCGACCCGCAGCGCAACGTCGTCCTCGACATGACCCTGACGAGCGCGGCGTGCCCGCTCACGGACGTCATCGAGGACCAGACCCGCAACGCCCTCGCCCCGCTGGCCGCCTCGGCGACCATCAACTGGGTGTGGATGCCGCCGTGGGGCCCCGAGAAGATCACCGACGACGGCCGCGAGCAGCTGCGCGCCCTGTCGTTCAACGTCTGACCCGGACGGCACGGGTGCCCGACCCCGAGGACCGGCCCGCGCGGTGAGCGCGAGCCGGTTCCTCGAGGTCGAGCCGCGCCGCCTGCCCGGCTGGGTGGCGCGCTACACCGACGCCCGCGGGGGCGCGGTGGCGGTCCTGTCCACGCCCGCGGGCCTCGACCTGCGCGGCGAGGACGGCTCGCTCGCGCACGTCGCCCTGCTCGACCCGCCCGCCGGGCGGCCGGACGGTCCCGTCGACGACGTCGGGGCCGCGGCCGACGACCTGGCCGCCCTCGCGGCGGCGCCCCGCACCCTGCTGGTGTGCCTGGTCCGCCGGGGCGGCTGGACCGTCGGCGTGGTCCGCGACGGCAGCGTCCTGTCCGGCAGCTCGGGCCGGCGCTACGTCCAGGGCACGACCGCCGCCGGCGGCTGGTCCCAGCAGCGCTACGCCCGCCGCCGCAGCGGGCAGGCGGGCAAGCTCGCCGACGACGCGTCCTCGGCGGTCGCCCGCGTGCTCGACGTCGCGGCGGGGCTGCCGTCGGGTGCCGCGCCGGACGCCGTCGTCGTGGGCGGGGACCGGGCACTGGCCGACGTGGTCCTCGCGCCCACCGTCGCCGAGGGCTGGCCCCGGCTGGGGCCTCTCGAGGTGGGGGAGCCGCGCCGGGTGGACCTGGAGGCGGCGGCGTCGCGCGTGCTCGCGCTGCGCGTCACGGTGCACGACGCCCCGGGCTAGGCCCGGGGCGTCGTGTGCGCGGTGAGGGTGCGCTGCGAGGGTGCGGCGTCAGGCGCGCGAGCCGCTGGCCCAGAGCGCCCGGTTGTCCGAGCGGTAGACGACGAGGTTGCCGTCGTCCTGCAGGACGAGCCGGGCGCTCGGGTTGGCGGAGGTCCCGGAGCTCCACACCGGCCGGTTGCCGGAGGCGTAGACGACGAGGTTGCCGTCGGCCTGCATGACCATGCGCGCGGCGGGGTTGCCGTGGGTGCGGGTGCTCCACACCGGGCGCGAGCCCGGGGCGTAGACGACGAAGTTGCCGTCGGCCTGCATCACGGCGGCCATGCCGCCGCGCGGGGAGGTGAGGGCCGCGCCGGTGGGCAGCGCCTGGCCGGGGTACATGCCGGGGCCGTTGGCGAGGGTGCCGCGGGTGCCGGGCGGGGGGCAGGGGCTGTAGTTCGGACCGGTGTAGGCCGGGGCGAGCTCGCCGGTGTGCGTGACGCACGGGCCGCGGTCGACCTGGGTGACGGCGCTGCCGGTCCACCAGGAGGTCCGCTTGTAGGCGCCGTCCCAGGACAGCGAGATGTGGACGTGGTCGGTGTGGGGGCTGGCGCCGGTGTACGCCTTCCACTTCCCGTTCCAGGACTGCCAGGTCTGGCGGTTCCAGATGACGTACTGCACGCCGAGGCGGCGGGCGTTGCCGCCGGCCACGCCCTGCGCGTCCGGCCCGACGAGCCAGGCGAGGAACGAGTCGGCGAGGGCCTTCTCGGCGGGGACCCCCGCGTTGAGCATCCAGTCGTACGCGCGGCCCTCCTTGTGCTCGCTCGTGCCGCCCTGGCCGCAGGCGCGGACGGTGCCGCCCGCGTTGGCGCGGCCGTACGCGGCCTTCAGCAGGTCCCGCAGCGCGGCGGCGCCGGGGGTCTCCGTGCCGCTGCACGACACCTGGCCCTGGTAGCCCGACGGGGCGTCGGGGGCGGTGGCGAACGGGACCGGCGGCACGGGTGCGGCGCTGGCGGGCGCGGCCACGGCCACGAGGGAGCCGGCGGCGAGGACGGCGGCCACCGCGAGGCGGAGGACCGGTCCGAGGCGCCGGGCGAGGCCGCTCGGGCGGGTGCCCGTCGGGGCGGTGAGGGCGGGGCGGGACGTCGGTGTCGGCATCATCGTCTTCCTGGCGGGGGTCGTCTGGTCACGGTCAGGTCACGTGTCCATCGGCAGGGACTGGCCCGCGCCTGAGTCAAGACGACACGCCGCCCAGGGTGGGTCCTATCACGCCCATACCGGATCAGTCGACCAGGCCGCGGGCGGCGAGGGCGTCGCCCGTGGCCCGGGCGTGGGCCACCGCCCGGACGACGGTGGGCGTGACGAGGGCCCGGACGTCCCGCCCGCGGCCCCGTGCGCGCGCCGCGTCCCGGGCCTGCGCCGCGACGTCCCACAGCACGTCGACGCTGCGCAGCGCCAGGGTGAGGGTGAGCGCCACCCGGTCCGGGTGCAGGTGCCCGCGCAGCCCCGGCACCAGGCGCAGCGGGGCGACCGCGCGGGCCACGGTGTCCAGCAGCCGGTCGGTCGGCGTGGTCACGGTGACCAGCCCGGCCAGCAGCACGAGCCCGCCCAGGTCGAGGACCACCTCCGCGCCGCGCACCGGGCCCGAGGTGAGCAGCTGGTAGCCGGCGAGCACGACCAGCGGCAGGGCCAGGCGCCGGACGGTGCCCACGACGACGCCCGGCGGGGTGCGCGCCCAGGCGTGCCCGGCCAGGGCCGCCACCAGGCAGGCCCCGCCCACCAGCAGGGCCAGGGCGCCCGGCGGGCCGGACGACCGCACGCCGACGACGAGCACGGCTGCCACCGCGAGGACGAGCAGCGCCCAGCCGGCCGGGAGGCGGTGCAGCAGGGTGCGGCCGGGCCGGTGGGCGGGGACCAGCGACGGGCGCCTCACGCGTCGTCCAGCAGCGCGCGGTAGGCGGCCAGGGCGGGCCCGGGGGCGTCGTCGGCGACCACCCGCCCGCCGTCGACGACGAGCACCCGGTCGCACGACGCGGCCAGGTCCAGGTCATGGGTGGCTACCACCACGGGCACCTCGACCGCCTCGACGGTGCGGCGGAGCAGCCGGCTGTTGCGCAGGTCGAGCAGCGTCGTCGGCTCGTCCATCACCAGCAGCCGCGGCGAGGTGGCGAGCACGGCGGCCACGGCCAGGAGCTGCCGCTGCCCGCTCGACAGGTCGTGGACGCTGACGTCGGCCCGGTCGGTGAGCCCGACGTGCGCCAGGGCGGCGCGGACCCGGGCGTCCCGCTCGGGCACCGGCAGACGCAACCGCCGCAGCGACAGGGCGACGTCCTCCGCGGGGGTCGGCATGACCACCTGGGCGTCGGGGTCGGTGAACACGAAGCCGACGGCCGCCCGCGCGGCGGCGTGGTCGCGGGCGGGGTCGACGGGGCCGGGCAGGCCCGGCAGGTCGAGCAGCACCCGGCCGGTGGTGGGCCGGGCGAGGGCGTTGAGGCAGCGCAGCAGCGTCGACTTGCCCGAGCCGTTGGCCCCGACCAGCGCGACCCGCCGCTCGCCGAGGGCGACGCTGACCCCCCGCAGGACGTCGACGCCGTCGACCCGCAGGCCGACCCGGTCGAACGTCGCCCAGGGGCTCAGCGCGCGGTCGCCGGCTCGGCGGGGGCGGCCCGGCGCACGAGGATGTCCGGGAAGGCACGGTGGACGCTGGCCGCGACGAACGCGGCGAGCACGACCTTGACGCCGTCGCCCGGCAGGTAGGGGAGCACGCCGGCGACGACCGCCTCGACCGGCGACAGGCCGGCGAGCAGGACCAGTCCGAGCCAGCCGCCCAGGTAGGTGACGACGACCCCGCCGAGCGCGCCGGCGAGGATGAGCAGCGGCAGGCGGCCGCGGGTGCGGCGCACCGCGAGCAGCGCGACGACTCCGGTGACCACGGAGCCCGGCAGCCAGCCGAAGATGTAGCCCGCCGTGGGGCCGGCGAGGACGCCGAGGCCGGCGGCGCCCTGGGCGAACACGGGCAGCCCGGCCGCCCCGAGCGCCACGTACACCGCGACGGCCGCGAGCCCGCGCCACGGCCCGAGCACGAGCGCCGCCAGCATCACCCCGAGCGTCTGCAGGCTGATCGGGACCCCGGCGGCCCCGACGGGGACGGCGGGGACCAGGGCGAGCACCACGACGAGCGCGGCGAACACCGCCACCAGGGCCACGTCGCGACCGGCGCCGGCACCCGTGCCGAGACCGTCGGAGGCGTCGTCGTGGGAGGCCGGGGCGGGGGAGGGGGTCACGACGGGAAAGGTACTGCCCGGCTGGCACTAGGATCGAACAGCCGTGCTGACCTCTCCTGCCCCCCGCTCCCGCGCATGATCTCCGTCTCCGACGTCGAGCTGCGCGCAGGCGCCCGCCTCCTCGTGTCCGGCGCCACCTTCCGCGTGGGCGACGGCGACCGCGTCGGTCTCGTCGGCCGCAACGGCGCCGGCAAGACCACGCTCACCAAGGTCATCGCCGGGGAGGCCGCCCCCGCGTCGGGCTCCGTCACCCGGACCGGGACCATCGGCTACCTGCCGCAGGACCCCCGCACCGGGGACCTCGAGCAGCTCGCCCGTGCCCGCATCCTCGCCGCCCGCGGCATGGACACCGTCGCGGCGCGGCTGCGCAAGGCCGAGCGCGAGATGGCCGAGGGCGACGAGGCCGTCCGCGAGAAGGCCATGTCCCGCTGGGCCCGCGCCGACGCCGAGTTCGACGCCCTGGGCGGCTGGGCGGCGGAGTCCGAGGCCGAGCGGATCGCCGGCAACCTCGGCCTGGACGAGCGCGTCCTCGGCCAGCCCATCGGCACGCTGTCCGGCGGGCAGCGGCGGCGGGTCGAGCTGGCCCGGATCCTGTTCTCCGGCGCGGACACCCTGCTGCTCGACGAGCCCACCAACCACCTCGACGCGGACTCGATCGTGTGGCTGCGCGAGCGGCTGTCGACCTGGCCCGGGGGCTTCGTGGTCATCAGCCACGACACGGCGCTGCTCGAGGCCACCGTCACCCAGGTCGTCCACCTCGACGCCACCCGGTCGGTGCTCGACGTGTACTCCATGGGCTGGAAGGCGTACCTCACCCAGCGCGAGCAGGACGAGCGCCGCCGCAAGCGCGAGCGGCAGAACGCCGAGAAGAAGGCGTCGCACCTGCACGCCCAGGCGCTGAAGATGAAGGCGACCGCCACCAAGGCCGTCGCGGCCCAGAACATGGCCAAGCGGGCCGAGCGTCTGCTCGACGGCCTGGAGGAGACCCGCCGCGCCGACAAGGTCGCCGCGCTGCGCTTCCCCGACCCCGTGCCCTGCGGCCGCGTCCCGCTCACCGCGGAGGGGCTCAGCCGCTCCTACGGCTCGCTCGAGGTCTTCACCGACGTCTCGCTGGCCATCGACCGGGGCAGCCGGGTCGTCGTCCTCGGGCTCAACGGCGCGGGCAAGACCACGCTGCTGCGGCTGCTGTCGGGCACCGAGACCCCGGACTCCGGCGAGGTCGTCCCCGGCCACGGCCTGCGGCTGGGCTACTACGCCCAGGAGCACGAGACGCTCGACCCGGAGCGCACCGTGCTGGAGAACATGCGCTCCGCGGCGCCGGACCTCGACGACACCCGGGTCCGCACGGTGCTCGGGTCGTTCCTGTTCTCCGGCGACGACGTCTCCAAGCCGGCGAAGGTGCTGTCCGGCGGGGAGAAGACACGGCTCGCGCTGGCCACCCTGGTCGTCAGCGGCGCGAACGTCCTGCTGCTCGACGAGCCCACGAACAACCTCGACCCGGCCAGCCGCGACGAGGTGCTCCAGGCGCTGCGCGGGTACGCCGGCGCGGTGGTCCTCGTCACGCACGACGAGGGCGCGGTCGACGCCCTCGAGCCCGAGCGGGTGCTCCTGCTGCCCGACGGCGACGAGGACATGTGGGGCGCGGACTACCGCGAGCTGGTCGCCCTCGCCTGAGGCGCCTCCGGTGGCGCGCGCGCCGGCACCGGACCACGATGGCGGCATCCGGACTGTGGAGGGCTCGTGGCGGAGATCAAGAAGGGCGCACGGCTGACCGGGGCGGAGCGGGACGAGCTCGCCGCCCGGCTGGTCAGCGAGTACGAGGGCGGGGCCAGCATCAGGGCGCTCGCGGAGAGCACCGGCCGGTCCTACGGCTTCGTGCACCGGGTGCTCAGCGAGTCCGCCGTGACGCTGCGCGGGCGCGGCGGGGCCACCCGGGGCCGCGCGGCCACCACCGGCTCCTGAGCACCGACGGCCCGGACGACCGGGCCACGCAGGTCCTCGTCGAGCACCACCCCGGCGGGGTCGTCCACGTCGCGCTGTCCGGGCCCCGCACGCTGGGCGCGCAGACCCCTGCGACGTGGGCCGCGCTGAAGCAGGCCGCCGCGGACCTGCCGGCGGGCACGCGCGCGGTCGTGCTGCGGGGGACCGGGCGGGCGTTCTCCTCGGGGCTGGACCGCTCCGCGGCGCCGCTGCTCGCCGGTCTCGGCCGCCGGCCCGCCGACGAGGTGGCCGAGCAGGTGCGCACCTTCCAGGCCGCGTTCACGTGCTGGCGACGCCCCGGCGTGCTGAGCGTCGCCGCGGTGCACGGTGCGGCCGTCGGGGCGGGGTTCCAGCTGGCGCTGGCCTGCGACGTCCGCCTCGCCGCCGACGACGCCGCCTTCCGGATGGCCGAGACCGGGATGGGCCTCGTGCCGGACCTGGCCGGCACCGGGCCGCTGGTGCGCGCGGTGGGGGAGCAGGCCGCGCTGGAGATCTGCCTCACCGGCCGGACCGTGGGCGCCCAGGAGGCGCTGCGCCTGGGCCTGGTGCGGGCCGTCGTGCCCGCGGCCGAGCTCGGACAGGCCACCGAGGACCTGCTCGGCGCGGTGCTGGCCGCGCCCGAGGCGTCGGTGCGGGAGACGCTGGACCTGCTGCGGGGCGCGGGCGCCCGGCCGGCGGCGGAGCAGGAGCGGCTCGAGCGCGAGGCGCAGGCCCGTCTGCTGCCGCTGCTGGGCGGTCCGCCCGGCCCCCCGGAAGCCACGGGCCCCCCGGCGCGTTGACGTCGGTGATGAATCCTCCAGGCGGCATGCGGGCCGCGCGCAGCTATGCCCGGGACCCCTCCGTCGCCAAGCGGGCGGTCGACCGCGGCACGTGGCACCGCATCCTGTCCTACGCCGCCCGGTACCGGGTCGCCGTGGTCGTCTTCCTCGTCCTCACCGGCATGTCCGCCGGCCTCGTCGTCGTCACCCCGCTGCTCCTGCAGCGCCTGGTGGACGACGGCGTCGCCAACGCCGACCGACGGCTCGTGCTCGCCCTCGCGGTGGTGTCCGTCGTCGTCGCCCTCGCGGAGGCCGTCGTCACGCTCGTCCTGCGCTGGCTGAGCAGCCGGATCGGGGAGGGGCTCATCTACGACCTGCGCACGCAGGTGTTCGCCCACGTGCAGTCCCAGCCCATCGCGTTCTTCACCCGCACCCAGACCGGGTCGCTGGTCAGCCGGCTCAACAACGACGTCATCGGGGCGCAGCGGGCCTTCACCACCGTGCTGTCCGGCGTCGTCAGCAACGTCGTGAGCGTCGTGGCCGTGGTCGTCGTCATGCTCACCCTGTCCTGGCAGATCACCCTGGCCTCGCTGCTGCTCGTGCCGGTGTTCCTGGTCCCCGCGCAGTTCGTCGGTCGCCGGCTCCAGGCGCTCACCCGCGAGTCGTTCGCCCTCAACGCCGACCTCGGCAACCGGATGACCGAGCGGTTCAACGTCGGCGGGGCCCTGCTGGTCCGCCTGCTCGGCGTGCCGGCCACGGAGAGCCGCGAGTACGCCGAGCGCGCCCAGCGGGTGCGCGACGTCGGCATCCGGATCGCGATGGCCAACCGGTTCTTCGTCGTCGCGCTGGCCCTGGTCGCCGCGCTGGCCACGGCGCTCACCTACGGCGCGGGCGGCCTGCTGGCGATCTCCGGCCAGCTGAGCGTCGGGACCCTGCTCGCCCTGGCCGCGCTGCTCGGCCGGCTCTACGGCCCGCTGACCGCGCTGAGCAACGTCCGGATCGACGTCATGACCGCCGTGGTGTCCTTCGAGCGCGTCTTCGAGGTGCTCGACCTGCCGCCGCTCGTGCGCGAGGCCGAGCACCCGGTGCGGCTGCCCGCGGGCCCGCTGGAGCTGCGGCTGGACCACGTGAGCTTCCGCTACCCCAGCGCCAGCGAGGTGTCGCTGCCCTCGCTCGAGGCGCCCGGCGCCCTCGACAGCCAGGGCGACCGGCCTGCGCTGGAGGACATCGACCTCGTCGTCCCAGCCGGCAGCACGGTGGCCCTGGTCGGGCCCTCCGGGGCGGGCAAGACCACCCTCACCGGGCTGGTCTCGCGGCTGCACGACGCCACCGAGGGCCGCGTGCTGCTCGGCGGCACCGACGTCCGGCAGGTCGCCACCACCTCGCTGCGCCAGGCGGTGGGCGTGGTCAGCCAGGACGCCCACCTGTTCCACGACACGCTGCGCGCCAACCTGCGCTACGCCGACCCCGAGGCCTCCGACGAGCGGCTCTTCCAGGCGCTCGCCGACGCCCAGGTGCTCGACCTCGTCCGGGCGCTGCCCGACGGCCTCGACACGCTCGTGGGCGACCGCGGTCACCGCCTGTCCGGCGGCGAGAAGCAGCGCATCGCCATCGCCCGGCTGCTGCTGCGCGACCCCGGCGTCGTCGTCCTCGACGAGGCCACCGCGCACCTGGACTCCCGGTCCGAGGCGGCGGTGCAGGAGGCGCTGCGGCGCACGCTCGCGGGCAGGACGGCGCTGGTCGTCGCCCACCGCCTGAGCACCGTCCGCGACGCCGACCTGGTCGTCGTCCTCGAGGACGGCCGGGTCGCCGAGCAGGGCACCCACACCGAGCTGCTCGCCCGGGACGGGCTCTACGCCCGGCTGTACCGGACCCAGCAGCTCGGCGGCGGCGGCGTCGCCGAGGTCACCGCGGCCGACCTGCTGGACGACGGCCCCTCCGGCGCGACTCGCCTCGACGCGGGCGGCACCGGTACCGGGCTCGCCGTGGCGGACCAGGCGCTCACGGGGAGCGCGTGAGCCCGCCGTCGACGGTGACCGCGGTCCCCGTCACGTAGGACGCGGCGGGGGAGACCAGGAAGGTCGCCACGCGGGCGAACTCCTCGGGCATCCCGATCCGGCGCAGCGGGACCGACGCCTCGAACGCGGCGCGGGCCTGCTCGGCGTCGCCGCTGGCCTCCTCGATCTCGCGGATCCGGGCGGTGTCGAAGCGGCCGGGCAGCACGACGTTGACCCGGACGCCCAGCGGGCCGAGCTCGTCGGCGAGCTCCTTGGCGACCATGGCCAGGCCGGGGCGCAGGCCGTTGCTGATCCCCAGGCCGGTCAGCGGCGCGCGCACCGACGTCGACAGCACGAGGACGACGGCGCCGCCCTCGAAGCCGGCGCTGCGGGCGACCGCCGTGGTGAGCCGCACCGAGCCGAGGAACACCGACTCGAACGACGCGCGCCACTGCTCGTCGGTGGCCTCGTAGCTGCGTACCGCGGGCGGCCCGCCGACGCTGACGACCGCGCCGTCGAGGCGGCCGAAGCGGGCGTTGGCGCTGGCGACGAGCCGGCCGGACGTCGAGGGGTCGGCGAGGTCGCCGGGGATCGCCATGACGGAGGTGCCGTCGCCGAGCGACGTGACGGCCGCCTCGAGCCTGGCCTCGTCGCGCGCGCAGAGGACGACCTTGGCCCCCTCGTCGAGGAGCTGGCGGGCGGTGGCGAGACCGAGACCGCTCGAGCCGCCGGTGACCAGGTACACGCGCCCTTCGAGCCCACAGTCCATGCCGTCACTATGACCTACGCAGCGTCACGCGACCCAGCACCCGGGGTCATCGGCCGGGCTCGTACACCCATTCGTCGCGCGGGGCCCGGCCCTGCTCCCGCTCCAGGCGCCCCTCGATGCCGTGGCGCCGGGCCAGCACGCCCCAGATGACGAGCCCGGTGAGCGCGAACAGGTACCACTGCACGCCGTACGCCAGGTGCGGCCCGGGGTCGGTGTCCGGGCGCGCGATGGTGGCCATGCCCGCCGGCGGCGACCCGTCCTCGGTCGCCACGACGCCGTAGGCGGTCTCCAGCGCCGGGCCGCCGTCCGCCAGCAGGGCCGGCAGGTCGAGCCGGTAGGTCTGCCCGGCGGGCGCGGAGCGGGTGGCCGGGCTCTCGCCGCTGCGCAGCCGGGCCACCACCTCGACCTCGCCGGCCGGGGGCGGCGGCAGGGACGCCGGCCCGTCGGCCTCGGAGCCGGACGGCACGAAGCCGCGCACGAGCAGGACGCGCAGGTCCTCCCCGCCCGGCAGCCGGGTGTCGAAGGGGACGGCGACCTGGTAGCCGTTGGTGTCGCTCTGCGGCCGGTTGCGGACCAGGACCGTGCCCTCGGGGTCGTAGCGCCCGGCGAGGCGCACCGGCGTCCACTGCTGCTCCGGCGTCGGTCCCGCCGCGGGCAGGGCGGCCAGGGCGTCGGCCAGCCCGACGGGCGCGGCGTCGTAGTTCTCCAGCACCGCGGCGTTGTGCCCGGCCCGCTGCACCCGCCGGTCCAGCTGCCACTGGGCGAGCAGCACGCACACCACCGCGAACACGACCGCCACGGCGAGGCCGCCGAGCCAGCGCGGGTCGCGCAGCGCCCGGGTCACAGCCGGGGCGGGCCGGGGTCGACCGGGGCCTCCGCGACCGGCACCACGTCGCGCAGGAACCCGCGGGCGGTGAGGAAGTCCGCCAGGGTCACCCGGTGCTCGTCGCAGGCCAGCCAGGTCTTGCGCCGGTCGGGGGTGTGCAGCCGCGGGTTGTTCCACACCAGCGCCCAGACCGCGTCGGCGGGGCAACCCTTGGAGCTGCAGCGGGCCTCGTCCTCGGCCTCGCCGGGCAGGAGCGCCACGTCAGGCGGCGTCGTCGCGGGTGGTCCGCAGGACGGGAAGGTTCGACGGCGGCAGGACGACGGTCGCCGGGGCGGACGGGGACCGCTCGCGCCCGGCGTTGGCCAGCAGCACGGCCACGTAGGGCAGGACGACGGCGCCGGGGACGAACAGCCAGGCGCTCCAGTGCGGGAAGACGACGACCAGACCGATGACGCACAGGGTGCGCACGCCCATGCTGACCGCGTACGCCTTCATCCGCCGGGCGACGTCCTCGCTGTGCGGGGCGCGCGCGGAGGTGATGCTCTGCACCACCTCGACCTGGACGAGCCGGGGCTGGCGCTGCGGGTCGTGCGGCTGCTCCGTCACCGTCCGATGGTACGTCCGGGCGCCCGGGCGGGCCTCAGGAGGCCTCGCTCACCGACGACAGGTGGAAGCCGTCGACCAGCAGCGCCGGCGCCTGGGCCCTGGGCAGGTAGTCCCCGAGCTCGCGGGGCAGGCAGACCTGCGGCGCGCCGGCCCCGCGGACCCGCCCGAGCATGGCGGCGGGGGAGTCGTTGAACCGGAAGTTGGACGTCGCGCCCACGACCTCGCCGCCGCGGACGACGTACACCCCGTCGCGGGTGAGACCGGTGACGAGCATGGTCTGCTCGTCGACGGTGCGGACGTACCAGAGGCAGGTGACGAGCAGCCCGTCCCCCATGCCGGCGACCAGGTCGGCGGTGCTGCCCGCACCGCCCTCGAGGTCGACGAGGAGGTTGCCCGCCCACGGCGCGACCGGCACGCCGGCCAGGGCGGCGGTGTGCCGGCTGGAGACCAGGCCGCCGAGCACGCCGGCGTCGAGGTACCGCGTGCCGGGGACCGCCAGGCCGGTGTCGAACACCGAGGAGAAGGCGTCGGTGCTCGTCGCGGCGACGACGTCGCTCGTGCCGAGCACGGGGTGGGCGGGGTCGTCCCGCACGGTCAGCCGGACGTCGGTGAGCCGCTCGCCGAGACGGGTCCCGCCGCCGGGCCGGGCGAACACGCCCCGGCCGTCGGCCGCGGTGCGGGCGTCGGCGCCGAACAGCCACGAGCCGAGCACGTCCGCCGTCGCCGACGGGGTGAGGACGACCCGGTGGCGGCCGGGGGCGACGTCCACCCTGCTCGCCTGCCACTCCAGGCCCTGGACGACCTCGGCGGCCAGCGCGGGCACGTCGACGTCGGCGGGCTCGCGGCTGCCCGTGCCCGCCCACGCCGAGCGGGTGCGGTCGTGGCTCTTGCCGTTGAGCTCGACGGTCCCGTACGGCTCGACCGCCCGGTGCCGGGTGCCGGCGCTCGTCGCGGTCCACGTGGTCGTGGTGGTGTGCTCGGCGAAGCCGAACATCTCCCGGCCCTCGGCCTGGGACCGCGCGAACAGCTCCCCGAGGTCGCGGGCGGTGCCGGCGAGCCGCTCGGGCGACGCCTCGTCCGGCTCCTCCCCGAAGCCCGCGGACACGGGACCGGGCACGAGCGGCGCGGCGTCCTCCGCCGCCTCGGCGCGGGCGGCGGCCGCCGCGGCGTCGGCCACGAGCCGGCGGACGCCCGCCACGTCCTGCACCTGCCGGGTGAGGCCGCCGTAGGCCCGGCCCTGCTCGAGGTCCCGGACCACGACGACGCCCACCGACGTCGTCGACGTGGTGCCCGTGGTGGTGAGCTGGTTGGCGGCCCACCGGAGGTTGGTGGCGTCGTCGCGGCGCACCACGACGACGACGTCGTCGGCCGCGGCACCCGCCTCCAGCGCGGCGTCCACCAGGTCCTCGACCCGGACGTCGGCCCGGGGACCGGACGGCTGGGGGTGCGTGGCGCTCATGCGCCCTCCTGCTCGGTGTTGAGGACGGAGACGCCCTGGACGACGACGGCGGGGCAGCCGTGGCTGACGGGGGCGGCCTGGCCGGGCTGGCCCTTGCCGCAGTTGAGCGCTCCCTCGAGCGACCACGTCGACGGGCCGCCCACCGCGGCCAGGCGCGACCAGAAGTCCGGCGTGGACGCCTGGTAGGCCACGTCGCGGAGCATGCCCTCGACGCGCCCGGACCGGATCCGGTGGAACGTCTGGGCGGTGAACTGGAAGTTGAAGCGCTGCATGTCGATGGACCAGGACCGGTCCCCGGTGACGAGGATGCCGTCCTCGACCCCGGCGACGAGCCCGTCGAGGTCCGGGCCGTCCGGGTCGGCGGCCAGGCTGACGTTGGGCATCCGCTGCAGCGGCGCGGAGACCGGGGTGTCGGCGTAGGCGCAGCCGTTGGAGGTCTCGCCGCGCTCGGCCGCCATCGCCCGGTCCAGCTGGTAGCCGACGTGGACGCCGTCGCGGACGATGTCCCAGGTCTGCGCCGGGACGCCCTCGTCGTCCCAGCCGACCGTCGACAGCCCGTGCTCGACGACCCGGTCGCCGGTGACGGTCATGAGGTCGCTGCCGTAGCGGCGGCTGCCGAGCTGGTCCGGCGTCGCGAACGACGTGCCGGCGTACGCGGCCTCGTAGCCCAGGGCGCGGTCCAGCTCGGTGGCGTGGGCCACCGACTCGTGGATGGTCAGCCACAGCTGGCTGGGGGCGATGACGAGGTCGTAGCGGCCGGGCTCGACCGACGGGGCGGCGAGCTTCTCCCGCGCGAGCGCGGCGAGGCCCGGCACCTCCAGCGGCAGCGGCGCGCCGGGACCGACCATGTGCTCCCAGCCTCGCCCCACCGGCGGGGCGAGCGAGCGGACGGTGTCGACCCGGCCGTCGTCGGCGACGACGACCGCGGTGACCCCCGGGTGCATCCGGACCCGCTGCTGCACGGTGCGGCCGCCGTCGAGGTCGGCGTAGAACTTCTGCTCCTTGACGCACCAGGACTCGGCCTCGGCGTGCGCGGCGCCGGAGGCGAGGACCTGCTCGCCCCAGCCGAGCAGCAGGCCCGCCTGCTCGTCGGCGGGCACGTCGAACGGGTCCTGCTCGTAGGAGGACACCCAGGTCCCCTGCTGCACCGGCACGGGCGCGAGCTCCACCGGGCGGAGCACGAGCGGGCGGGCGACCCGGGCGCTGCGGACCGCGAGGGCGGCGGTGCGGGCCGCGGCGCCGGGGTCCAGGCTGCCGGTGGCCGCGAAGCCCCAGGCCCCGTCGAGGACGACCCGGACCGACAGACCGGCCTCGGTGACGTCGCTCGTGCCCTCGACCGCCCGGTCGCGCACCCGGACGACCGTCTCGCGGACCTGCTGGACGCGCACGGCCGCGTACGCCGCGCCGGCGTCGCGGGCCACCTGCAGGGCCGCGTCCGCGAGGGCGTCCAGGGGCAGGGCGAGGAAGTCGGCGTCGACGTCTCGGGGGGTGCTCACACGCGGCACCGTACGAGGTCCGGGCCCCGCGGGCACACCCGCGTCAGGGGCGCAGGACGAGCTTGCCGACCGTGCGGCGGGCGCGGAGGTCCTCGTGGGCCAGCCGGGCGTCCGCCAGCGCGTACTCCCCGCCGAGCACGGGCCGCAGCAGCCCGGCGCGCGTCATCGACAGCAGCTCGTCCATGGCCGCGCGGAGCCCGCCGTGCGCCAGCGCCGCCTGCAGCCAGAAGCCCGCGACGGTCCGCGAGGTGGCCATGAGGTCCACCGGGGGGATGCTCCGGCCGGCCCGGCGCGAGGCCATGCCGAACACCACGAGCCGCCCCAGCGGGGCCAGCGCCAGGTACGAGCCGTTGAAGACGTCGCCGCCGGTCATCTCCAGCACGACGTCGACGCACTCGCCGTCGTTGGCGGACATGAGCAGGTCGCGGACCGCGCCGGCGCCGGCCTCGGCGGCGGCGGCCGCGTCGACGACGACGTCCGCGCCCAGGTCGGCGGCCAGGGAGCGCTTGTCCGGCGTCGAGGCCGAGGCGATGACCCGGCCGGCGTGCCAGCGGGCGGCCAGCTGCACCGCGACCGTGCCGACGCCGCCGGCCGCGCTGTGCACGACGACGCTCTCGCCGGGCGCCATCCGGGTCGAGGTCCGCAGCAGGTGCCAGGCGGTGACGCCCTGGAGGACCAGCGCGCAGGCGTCCGCGCCGGGCAGGTCCTCGCCGATCTCGACGGTGCTGTCGACCGGGCACACGGCCAGCTCGGCGTAGCCGCCGGTCGGCACCAGCGCCACGACCCGGCGCCCGAGCAGCCCGGCGTCGGTCCCCGCGCCGCACGCGACGACCCGGCCGACGACCTCCGCGCCCGGCACGAGCGGCAGCTGCTGCGGGGCGAGGTAGGTGTTCTCCGTCGTGTGGGTGTCGGCGTAGTTGACGCCGACGACCTCGACGCGGACGAGCACCTCGCCCGGGCCGGCGACGGGGTCCGGCACCTCGGCCTCGACGAGGACCTCGGGCCCGCCGAACCGCTGCACCACCACCGCACGCACCCGGGGACCATAACCGGCCGGGGGCGGCGCGACCGTCGGCGGTGCTCCGCCCGGGGACCCCGGCGACGCAGGGTCACGCCACGGCGATCGTGCGTGCCCGCGCCTGCCCCCGCGACCGGCCCGCACCGACCGGTCCGTGCCGGCCGGGCGTCGTCCGCAGCCGCCCCTCCCGGTGATCGGCTAGCGTCACGGCCATGCCAGCGACGTCGCGCCACGCCCTCGTCACGGGGGGGAACCGGGGGATCGGGCTGGGCGTCGCCGCCCGCCTGCTCGCCGACGGCTACGACGTCACCGTCACCTCCCGCTCGGGCACCCTGGGCGACGACGCCCCCGCCGGCCTGCGGGTCGTGGCGTGCGACGTCACCGACCCCGCCTCCGTCGACGCCGCGTTCACCGAGGCCGAGGCCGCCGCCGGACCGGTCCACGTGCTCGTCGCCAACGCCGGCATCACCTCCGACGGCCTGCTCATGCGGATGGGCGAGGAGGAGTTCGGCTCGGTCGTCGACACCAACCTCGCCGGTGCCTGGCGCGTCCTCAAGCGCGCGAGCACCGGCATGATCCGGGCCCGCTACGGCCGGGTCGTGCTCGTGGGGTCCGTGGTGGGGCTGTACGGCGGCCCCGGCCAGGCCAACTACGCGGCCTCCAAGGCCGGTCTCGTGGGGCTCGCCCGCTCGGTCACCCGCGAGC
This sequence comes from Aquipuribacter hungaricus, assembly GCF_037860755.1. Lineage (NCBI taxonomy): Bacteria > Bacillati > Actinomycetota > Actinomycetes > Micrococcales > Intrasporangiaceae > Aquipuribacter > Aquipuribacter hungaricus. The sequence continues at coordinate 20,769 of NZ_JBBEOI010000012.1, forward strand.
TCGGCGGGCGCGGCATCACCGTCAACGTCGTGGCGCCCGGCTTCATCGGCACCGACATGACGGCCTCGCTGGACGAGGCCCGCCAGGCGACGTACCTGCAGGCGATCCCCGCCGGCCGCTTCGGCGCGGTCGACGACGTGGCGGCCGCGGTCTCGTTCCTGGTCTCGGAGCAGGCCGGCTACGTCAGCGGCGCCGTGGTGCCGGTCGACGGCGGCCTCGGCATGGGTCACTGACGCCCGCCCCGGGCGCGACGGAGAAGGAGCACGTCATGGGTCTGCTCGACGGCAAGCAGCTGCTGGTCACCGGCGTCCTCAAGGACAACTCGATCGCGTTCCACGTCGCGCGCCTGGCGCAGGACGAGGGCGCCACGGTCGTGCTGTCCTCGTTCGGCCGGATGATGAAGATCACGCAGGCCATCGCCCGGCGCCTGCCGAAGCCGGCGCCGGTCGTCGAGCTCGACGTCACCGACACCGAGCACCTGGACACCCTCGCGGCGCGGGTGGGCGAGCACGTGGACCACCTGGACGGGGTGCTGCACTCCATCGGCTTCGCGCCGCAGACCGCGCTCGGCGGCAACTTCCTCCAGACCTCGTGGGAGGACGTGGCGACCGCGGTCCACGTGTCCGCCTACTCCCTCAAGGCGCTCGCCGTCGCCTCGCGCCCGCTGCTGCGCCCGGGCTCCAGCGTCGTCGGCCTCACCTTCGACGCGACGGTCGCCTGGCCGGTGTACGACTGGATGGGCGTGGCCAAGGCCGCCTTCGAGTCCACCGCCCGGTACCTGGCGCGCGACCTCGGCCCCGAGGGCGTCCGGGTCAACCTCGTCGCCGCCGGCCCGCTCCGCACCACCGCGGCGACGTCGATCCCGGGCCTGGACGCCGTGGAGGCGACCTGGGCCGAGCGCGCCCCGCTCGGCTGGGACGTCACCGACCCCGAGCCGACCGCCCGGGCCTGCTGCGCGCTGCTGTCGGACTGGTTCCCCGCGACGACCGCGGAGATCGTCCACGTGGACGGCGGCGTCCACGCGATGGGCGTCTGACGGTGGCCGAGGTCCGCCGGGGCTCGCGCCGGCTGCTCGTCGTCCGACACGCCAAGGCGGGCTACCCCGACGGGGTGGCGGACGTCGACCGGCCGCTGACCGAGCGCGGGGAGCACGACGCCGAGGCGCTGGGCTCGTGGCTCGTGCGCGAGCGGTTCGTCCCCGACGTCGTCCTCGTCTCGCCGGCCGAGCGCACCGCGCGGACCTGGGCGCTCGCGTCGCAGGCGCTGGGGGACGCGCGGCCCGAGGTCCACGTCGACCGCCGGCTCTACAACGGCGACGCCGACACCGTGCTGGAGCTCGTGCGCGAGACCGGCGGGGACGCGCACACCGTCGCCGTCGTGGGGCACGAGCCGGGCCTGTCCACGCTGGCACGCACCCTCGCCGACCCCGCGACGTCGGACCCGGAGGAGATCGCCGGTCTGGGCGACCGGTTCCCGACCGCCGGCGTCGTCGTCCTGCGGACCCGGCTGCCGTGGTCGGACACCCCGCTCGGCGGGCTCGTCCTGTCGCGCGTGGTCGTGCCCCGGCCCTGAGGGCCGGTCCGCGCGCGCGTCAGCCTGAGGGCCCCGCGTCGCCGGGGTCGGACAGGTGCCCGGCCACCAGGGCACGCAGCTCCTCGACGTGGCCGACGAGCACGTGGCCGCCGCCCTCGGGCTCGACGAGCCGGCCGCGCGGCAGCCGGGCCGCGAACGCCGCGGCGTCGGCGTGCGGGGCCAGGACGGCGGCGGCAGCGTTGAGGACCAGGGTCGGGGCGACGACCCGGTCGACGGGCACGTCGCCGGCCAGCAGCTCACGCGCCTGCACGGCGTCCAGCACCAGCCCGCGGGCCCTGGGCGCCAGCGGCAGCAGCGTGTCGTTGACCGCGGCCAGCTCCGCGCGGGCGGCCGGGTCGAGGTCGCGGGGCCGTGCCCCTGCCGCCAGCCCCACCAGCGCGGGGGAGGCGGTCATCGCCCACACCAGCGGCTCGGCCCGGGCGAGCAGGCGCACCAGAGCCACCGGCGGCAGCGGTGCGCGGCCCGCGGTCGGGAGCAGCGGGGACTCCAGGAGCAGGGAGCGCACGCGCTCCGGGTGCTCGCCGGCGAACCGGAGCGCGGTCGCCGAGCCGGCGCTGAGGGCGACGACGTCCACCCGGTCCAGGCCCAGCGCGTCGAGCAGCCCGGCCAGCACGGCGGACTGGCCGCGGGTGGACGGGTCGGCCGGGACCCCGGAGCCGGGGTAGCCGGCCCGCGACACGGCGAGCACGTCGTGCCCGGGGCCGAGCCGGCGGCGCGCCCAGTCGACCCCCTGGTCCCAGCCGCCGCCGCTGCCGTGCAGGACGAGGACCGGGGGCCCCTGCCCGTACCGCGCCCACCGCACCGTCGTGCCGGCGATGTCCAGGTCGTGCAGCGGCACGTCCGGGTGCGCCAGCCGCCGTGCTGCCGCGGCCGCGTCCCGCCGGTAGGCGCGGCCGCTGACGACCGCGGTGGCACGCGCCGGCCACGACGGGCGGGGGGACGCCGGCGGGCTCACCCCGCCCATGCTGCCCCTCCGCCACCGTCACGGGGAGGGGGCCCGTCCCGGGGGCTCCGGTGCTGTCCGGGTCCTAGGTCGCCGTGGCGGCGTCGGCGATCTCGTCGGCGTCCAGCCCGAGCAGGAAGAGCACGGAGTCCAGGTACGGCCCGGTGAGCGAGGCGTCGGCCTGCTCGGCCACGACGGGCTTGGCCTGGAACGCCACCCCCAGGCCGGCGGCGCCCAGCATGTCCAGGTCGTTCGCGCCGTCGCCGACGGCCACGGTGCGGCTCATCGGCAGGCCCTCGCTGCGGGCGAAGTCGCGCAGGGCCGTGGCCTTGGCCGCGCGGTCGACGACACCGCCGAGCACCCGCCCGGTGAGCCGGCCGTCGGAGACCTCGAGCCGGTTCGCCCGCGCGAGCCGGATGCCGAGCGACACCGCGAGCGGCCCGACGACCTCCATGAACCCGCCGGACACCAGCGCCACCGTGAAGCCCAGCTCGCGCAGGGTCCGGACCAGGGTGCGGGCGCCGGGGGTGAGGCGGAGCTCCGCGCGGACCTCGTCGAACACCGACACCGGCAGCCCGACCAGGGTGGCGACGCGCTCGTGGAGCGAGGCCGCGAAGTCGAGCTCGCCGCGCATCGCCCGCTCGGTGACCGCCGCCACCTCCGCCTGCGTGCCCGCGTGCGCCGCGAGGAGCTCGATGACCTCGTCCTGGATGAGCGTGGAGTCGACGTCCATGACGACGAGCCGACGGCCGTGGCGGACGATGCCGGCGGGGGAGACGGCGACGTCGGCACCGTGGCCGACCGCGGCCCGGGTGAGGTCCCGGCGCAGGTCGGCGAGGTCCGGCACGCCCGAGACGTCCAGCTCGAGCGCGGTCACCGGTCGGCGGGCCAGCCGCCGGATGCGGTCGACGTTGGCGCCCCGGCCGGCGAGCTCGGCGGTCACGGCCTGCACCGCGGCGGGCAGAAGCGGGCGCCCGAGCATGGTGACGTGGAGCCGGCCCTCGGCCCGCCCGGGGCCCTCGTCCTGGCCGGGCTCGGTGGTGCACGCCAGGTCCAGCGAGCCGGCCACCTCGTGCAGCCGGTGGCCGAGACGGTCGACGTCGGCTGCGGACAGCCCGCCGGTGCCGAGCAGCACGCCGAGGGTGAGGTGGCCGCGGACGACGACCTGCTCGACGTCGAGCACGTCGGCGCCGCCGGCGGCCTCGAACACCGCCGCCGTCACGCCCGGGCGGTCGAGCCCGGTGACGGTGAGGAGCAGGGTGGTGGGCTCCCCGTCGGTCACGCCCGCGACACTAGCCGCGGGCGCCGGCCTGCTCGTTGACGCGGTCGCGCCAGGCCACCCAGCGCGCGACCTGGTCCAGGTCGTGGTCCGGGCCGCCGACGCCCAGGGTGAACAGGCGGGTGCCCATCGCCAGCAGCCGGTCGGCCTTCTCGTCGGGCTCGCCCTCGACCCCGGCCGAGCGCTCGATGGCCGAGGCCTCGCGCTCCTCGGAGGCGCACCACTCGTCCAGGACGCGGTGCTTGCGGCTGATGACGTCCGGGTCGCCGAAGCCGTGCCAGATGTCGGCGTGGCGGGCGGTGAGCCGCAGCGTCTTCTTCTCGCCGCCGCCGCCGACCAGGACGGGGATCCGACGGGTCGGGGCGGGGGTGAGCTGCGACCAGCGCGCCTCGATCCGCACCAGGTCGTCGGCCAGGGACGCGAGCCGGCTCCCGGCGGTGCCGAAGTCGTAGCCGTACTCGTCGTAGTCCCGCTGGAACCAGCCGGCGCCGATGCCGAGCACCAGCCGGCCGCCGCTGATGTGGTCGACGGTGCGGGCCATGTCCGCGAGCAGCTCGGGGTTGCGGTAGGACGTGCACGTGACGAGCGCGCCGATCTCCACGCGGCTCGTCTGCTCCGCCCAGGCGCCGAGCATCGTCCAGCACTCGAAGTGCTTGCCGTCGGGCTCCCCGTACAGCGGGAAGAAGTGGTCCCAGTTGAAGACCACGTCGACGCCGACCGCCTCGGCGCGGTCGACGGCCCGGCGGATGTCGTCGTAGGAGGCGTGCTGCGGCTGCAGCTGGACGCCGATCCGCACCGGGCGTCCGGCCGCGACGGCCGCGCCGTCGTAGTCGGGCCCGCCGGCGGTCTCGTCGACGCCGGCGGCGTCGGGGGCGCCCTCGTCGGGCGTGCTCGCGTCGCTCACCGCTCGAGCCTGCTGCCCTTGGGGATGATGGTCAGGCCGGAGTCCGTGACGACCAGGCCGCGGGCGCGGTCCTCCTCGGCGTCGATGCCGATCCGGACGCCCTCGCCGATGACGCAGTCCTTGTCGATGATCGCCCGGCGCACGACGGCGTGCCGGCCGATGTTGGCGTTGTCCATGACGACGGAGTCCGACAGCGTCGCCCAGGAGTGGACGTAGACGTTGGGGCTCAGCACCGAGTTCTCGACGAAGGCCCCCGAGACGACGGACCCGGGGGAGACGATGGAGTTCACCGCGTGCCCGATGCGGCCCTGCCAGCCGTGGACGAACTTGGCCGGCGGGTAGTACGTCTGCGCCGTGATGATCGGCCAGTCGTAGTTGTAGAGGTTGAACACCGGGTGGACCGAGATGAGGTCCATGTGCGCCTCGTAGTACGCGTCGATCGAGCCCACGTCGCGCCAGTAGTCGCGGTCGCGATCGGTCGAGCCGGGGACGTCGTTGCGGATGAAGTCGTAGACGCCGCAGTCGTCGGCCCCCACGAAGCGGGGGACGATGTCGCCGCCCATGTCGTGCTTGCTGCCCTCGACGTCCGCGTCGGCGGTGACGGCGTCGATGAGCGCCTGCGTGGTGAAGACGTAGTTGCCCATCGAGGCGAGGACCTCGCCGGGGGAGTCCGCGAGGCCCTTGGCGTCGGTCGGCTTCTCGCGCCAGGCGGCGATCCGGTCCGGGCGCTCGGCGCTGTTCTCGATGACGCCGAACTGGTCGGCCAGGCTCAGCGGCTGCCGGATCGCGGCGACCGTGCAGCCGACGCCGGTCTCGATGTGGGCGTCCAGCATCTGCGAGAAGTCCATGCGGAAGACGTTGTCGGAGCCGGCGACGACGATGTAGTCCGGCTTCTCGTCGCGTACCAGGTTGAGGCTCTGGAGGATCGCGTCGGCGCTGCCCAGGTACCAGTGCTTGCCCAGGCGCTGCTGGGCCGGGACCGGGGCCACGTAGTTGCCGAACAGCGTGGTGAGCCGCCAGGTCTGGGCGATGTGGCGGTCGAGGGAGTGGGACTTGTACTGGGTGAGGACGACCACCTTGCGGTAGCCGGAGTTGACGACGTTCGACAGGGCGAAGTCGATGAGGCGGTAGTTCCCCGCGAAGGGCACCGCAGGCTTGGCACGGTCGGCGGTCAGGGGCATCAGCCGCTTGCCCTCCCCGCCGGCGAGGACGATCGCGAGCACCTTTGCACCGGTCCGTCGTGGCATGGCTCGACCCTAGTCCGCTGCCCTAGCGTGTGCCGAGTGAAGATCACAGTGATCACGAAGGAGTGGCCACCGGCGGTCTACGGCGGTGCGGGCGTGCACGCGGTGGAGCTGACCCGGGCGCTGCGGGCCTCGGGCGTCGACGTCTCCGTCCACGCCTTCGGCGAGCCCGAGCAGACCCCCGACGTGCACGGGCACGCCGAGCTGGCCGAGCTCGACGGGGCCAACGCGGCGCTGCGGACGCTCGGCGTCGACCTGTCCATCGCCGCCGCCCTCGCCCAGGAGAGCCCCGCCGCCGACGTCCTGCACTCCCACACCTGGTACGCCAACCTCGCGGGCGACCTCGCCTCCCGGCTGACGGGGGCGCCGCACGTGCTCACCGCGCACTCGCTGGAGCCGCTGCGGCCGTGGAAGGCCGAGCAGCTCGGCGGCGGCTACCGGGTCTCCAGCTGGGCCGAGGAGTCGGCCTACCGCGGTGCCTCCCAGGTGGTCGCCGTCAGCGCCGCGATGCGCGAGGACATCCTCCGCAGCTATGAGTTCCTGGACCCCGACGACGTCGCCGTCGTCCACAACGGCATCGACACCGCCGACTGGGTCCGCGACGAGGGCACGGACGTCGTCGACGCTCTCGGCATCGACCCCTCCCGCCCGGCCGTCGTGTTCGTCGGCCGCATCACGCGGCAGAAGGGCCTGCCGTACTTCCTGCGCGCCTGCGCGTCGCTGCCGCCGGAGGTGCAGGTCGTCCTGCTCGCCGGCGCGCCGGACACCCCCGGCATCGCCGCCGAGGTCGAGGGCCTGGTGGCGACCCTGCGCGAGAGCCGGCAGGGCGTGGTCTGGGTCGACCGGATGCTGCCGCGCCGCGAGGTCTGCCAGGTGCTCAGCCACGCGACGGTGTTCGTCTGCCCGTCCGTCTACGAGCCGCTCGGCATCGTCAACCTCGAGGCCATGGCGTGCGGCGCCGCGGTCGTCGGCACCGCCACCGGCGGCATCCCCGAGGTCGTCGTCGACGGGGAGACCGGCTGGCTGGTGCCCATCGAGCAGCTGTCGGACGGGACGGGCACGCCGGTGGACCCCGACCGCTACGTCGCCGACCTGGCCGCGGCGCTCACCGAGGCGGTCAGCGACCCCGAGCGCGCCCGCCGGTTCGGCGAGGCCGGCCGGGTGCGCGCGAACCAGGAGTTCTCGTGGACGACCGTGGCCGCGCGGACGGTCGAGGTGTACGAGCGGGCGCTGGCGACCGCCCGCTGACCCGGCGCCCCTGCGCCCCGCCTGCGCTGACAGCACGGTAGGCCTGACCCGCCGACGCCTCCCAGGGGTGTCGGCGGGTCTCGTCTTGACACCCCCTGACACCCGACATACCGTCGGCGACGCCGCGTGTAAAACGTTATCCATAACGGTATCGACGGGTCGCAGACGACCTGCCGGGCCCGGGTCGACGCGCGGCGCGCGGGCAGCAGTGCCTGTCCGGGACGAGCACCGCCGCCCGTCCCGGTCCTCCGAGCAGGATGCGAGAAGCCGATGACCCCTCATCAGACCCGAGGACCAGCAGCACCCCCTGTCACACCCGCCCGCACCGTCCGCGGCCGCCTGGTGGCGGGTGCCGTCGCCGCGGCCGTGGTCGCCGTGGGCCTCGCCGGCCCGGCCCAGGGCGCGGCCGTGCCCGTCGCCGGCGCCGACGTGGACACCACGACGCCGATCGCGTCGCTGCGCGAGACGTACCGCGACTACTTCGACGTCGGCAACATCTACTCCGGGCCGCAGACGTACGCCGCCGGCTCGCCGAACTCGGCGTCGGTCGAGCGGCACTACGGCGTGATGACCGCCGAGAACATCATGAAGCCCGACCAGCTGCTGCCGAACACGGGCATCGACCCCGTCTCGGGCGCCTGGACCTACACCTGGGGCCCGGCGGACACCTTCGTCGACCAGACGGCGGCCCGGGGCATGACGGTCCACGGCCACGTGCTGGTCTGGCACAGCCAGTCCCCGGCCCGCCTCAACAGCGGCGCGACCGGCGGGACGCGCGACCAGGCCCAGGCCAACATGGAGCGCTACGTCGAGGACGTGCTCACCCACTTCAGCGGGCGGGTCCCGACCTGGGACGTCGTCAACGAGGCGTTCGTCGACGAGCTGTCCGCGTTCGACCCCGAGACCCAGGACTGGCGCGACTTCCTGCGCGGCGGCCCCAACGGCGGGCAGTCGAACTGGTACTCGGCGTACGCGAACGGCGCGGACGCCGCCGCGGGGGAGACGCCGAGCGACTTCCTCTACGACGCGTACGTCTACGCCCGCACGTACGGGCCCGAGGTCCGCCTGGAGTACAACGACTTCAACGTCTTCCAGTCCGAGGGCAAGGCCGAGGCGATCGTCGCCATGGCCACCGACCTCAACGCGCGCTACGCCGCGGAGCACCCCGAGGACCCGCGCCCGCTGGTCGAGGCCATCGGCGACCAGTCCCACAACTACATCGCCCAGACCCCCGCGTTCGCCTGCGAGAGCCTGACCCGGCTCCCCGGCCTGGTCGACGAGCAGGCCGAGGAGTGGCAGCCCGGCGCGTGCTCGGACGAGGCGTCCGTCGAGCGGTCCGTCCAGCTCATCACCGAGGCGGGCTTCGTCGTCAACATGAGCGAGCTCGACCTCTTCGTCTGGGAGGCCTACAACGGCCAGCCCGAGGGCGACAGCGTGGCCGGCTACCGCGACCTGCGGGACCCGGCCGTCGCCGACCGGATCAGCCGGCCCGGCTTCACGTACTGGGAGGGCAAGATCACCGACCGGCGCGAGCTCGAGGCCATCCAGGCCCAGCGCTACGCCGAGTTCATGGCGGTCTACAAGGCCTACTCCCAGGACATCGACCGCGTCACCTTCTGGGGCCTGCAGGACCGGCTCAGCTGGCGGGCGACGCACAACCCGCTGCTCTTCAACAGCGACTGGTCGCAGAAGCTCGCGGCGGTCGCCGTGGCCGACCCGGAGGGCTGGCTCGGCCTCGACGCGCCGGTGACCGACACCTCGACGCTGCGCGAGACCCTGGACGAGGTCGAGGCCCTGCGCCTGCGCGGCGGGACCTACACCGGCCGCAGCCTCGCCGAGGTCCAGGTCGCCCGCCGGCAGGCGCTGCAGGTGGAGCGGACGGGCGGCACGCAGGCCGACGTCAACTCCGCGGAGGCGGCGCTCGCCGCCGCGGTGGACGCGCTCGAGCCCCGCACGCCCCGGGCCGGCCGCTAGCCGCCCGCCGGCTCCTCGCACCGCCCCACGACCCCGGGGGCCGTCACCGTCACGGTGGCGGCCCCCGCGGTCGTGGCCGGCGCGCCGGTGCCGCCCCGCGCGCCCCGTGTTGACACCCCTCGTCCCGGGATGCACCTTGTGCCCGTGCCGACACGGTGGTCGCACGCGGTCGAGGCAGCGCCCGCGCAGGCGCCGCCGACCCCGAACCACCGAGGAGACCCCCATGCACCCGACCACGTCCCGAGCAGCGACGACCGGCACGACACTGGCCCTCGTCCTGGGCCTCGCGGCCTGCACCGGCGTCCCCGCCGGGGGCGGCGAGGAGGGGGAGGCGGCCGGGGACGGCACCACCGTCCGCTACCTCGTGGAGGAGCTGGAGGACGCGACGGCGCAGGACCTGCTGCGCACCCGCCTCGACGTGTTCGAGGAGGAGAACCCCGGGATCACCGTCGAGCTGGAGACGCTGCCCTTCGACACCATGCGCACGGTGCTGCAGACCCAGCTGCGCTCCGGTGACGCCCCCGACGTCTTCAACTGGGGCTCCGGCCCGAGCTTCGGCGGTGCGCTGGCCGAGGCCGGTCTCGTCATGGACCTCGGACCGGCCTACGAGGAGAACGGCTGGGAGATCTACGACTTCGCCAAGGAGCGGGTGACCCAGGACGGCGTCGTCTACGGCATCCCCGGCGAGATGGAGACCATCGGCGTCTACTACAACAAGGACCTGTTCGCCGAGCTGGGCATCGAGGAGCCGACCGACCTGGCCGGGCTCGAGGCCGCCGCGCAGACCGTCAAGGACGCCGGGCTGATCCCGTTCGCCGTGAGCGACCAGGAGGGGTGGCAGGGCGGCCACCTGCTGAGCATGGCGCTGTCGAGCAGGGTCGGCGCGGAGCAGATGCAGCAGCTGGTCTCCGGCGAGGGCGACTGGAGCTCGCCGGAGGTCGTGGAGTCGCTGGCGCTGTGGGACCGGTTCGAGGAGCAGGGCTTCCTCACCCCGTTCCCGACGTCGGTCACCTACGACTCGGGCAACGCCCTGTTCTTCTCCGGCGAGGCGGCGATGGTCCCCACCGGCAGCTGGCTCGTCGACGGCATCGCCGTCAACGCCGACTTCGAGGCCGGCTACATCCCCTTCCCGTCGCAGGACGGCGAGGGCGTGTTCAGCGGCGGTCTCGGGTCCGGGCCCATGGTCTCGGCGACCACGGAGAACGAGGAGGCCGCCGTGGCGCTCGTCGACTTCCTCGCCTCCCCGGAGCACGGGCGGTGGATGGTCGAGAACCTCGACGTCATCCCGCCCTTCCCGGTCGACACCGAGGGCGTCGACGTCACCCCCCTGTTCGCGCAGGTGCTCGAGGACGTCGAGGTCTTCGCCGAGGGCGGCAGCGAGCTGGGCACCAACATCGACGTCCTCATGCCGGACGAGTTCAACGCGGCCATGTCCGACGGGGTGCAGGCCCTGTTCTCCGACCAGAGCACGCCCGAGGAGGTCGCGGCCTCGCTGCAGGAAGCCGCCGCACGGTGACGGGGACCCAGGCCGTCCCGGCCGCCGCCGCGGTGTCCGGCAGCGTCCCGCCGCCCGTCGCCGCACGGAGGAAGCCCGCGCGCGGGCCCAGCGGCGCCTACCGCCCGCCGCGGGCGACGCGGCGGGACCAGGGCCGGCTCGGGGTGCTGCTCGTCCTGCCCACCATGGCCATGGTGGGCGTGTTCTTCCTGTTCCCGATGGTCAACGCCGTCTACTACGCGCTCGTGGAGTTCGACGGCCTGACCGCCGTCCCGCCGTTCGTGGGGCTGGCCAACTTCGCGGAGATCCTCGGCGACGCCCGGGTGTGGGACGCGCTGCAGAACAACATCGTCTGGATCGTCCTGGGGACGGCGGCCCCGCTGCTCGTCGGGCTGGGGCTCGCCCTGCTCATGTGGGGGGTGGAGAAAGGCAGCGTGTTCTACCGGGTGGCCTTCTTCATGCCCTACATCCTCCCGCAGGTGGCCGTCGGGGTGGTCTGGGGCTGGATCTACGACCCCCTGCGCGGCTGGCTCAACGCCGCCCTGGAGGTGGTCGGCCTGGGGTCGCTGCAGACCGGCTGGCTCGGCAACGCCGACACCGCGCTCTACGCGGTGCTCGGCACCGCGGTGTGGATCACCAGCGGGTTCGTCTTCGTCATCCTGCTGTCGGCGTTGCGCAACGTGGACCAGGAGCTCGTCGACGCCTCGCGCCTGGACCGAGCCAACCGGCTGCAGCAGCTCTGGTACATCGTCCTGCCGCAGATCATGCCGGTGTTCCTCATGGTCACGACCATCACGCTCATCGGCGGCTTCAGCGTCTTCGACATCATCTTCGTCATGACCGGCGGCGGCCCCGCCGGGGCGACGGAGGTGCTCGGCACCTACGCCTACTCCAGCGCGTTCGAGCTCAACCGGATCAGCTACGGCACCGCCCTGGCGCTGGTCATCACGGTGCTCGCGGTGCCCTTCACCATCGCGCTCAACCGGCTGCAGCGGCGGCTGTCCCTGGACGGGGCGGGGGCATGAGCACCACGACCGCCCCGCGCCCCGCCCCGGTCCGCAACCGTCCCTCGCCGCGGCGGCAGGCCTCCCGCGCGGCCCGGCACACGCTGCTGGTCGTGCTGTCGCTGGCGACGCTGTTCCCCGTCGTCCTGGCGGTGTCCACCGCGCTCAAGACGCCGCAGGACGTCCGGGTCAACCCGTTCGGTCTGTTCACGTCGTTCTCCACCGAGAACCTCGTCACCGCCTGGACCGTGGGCGACTTCGACGACTACCTGCTCAACAGCGTCCTGCTGAGCGTGCCCAGCACGCTGCTGGTCGTGGCCCTGTCGACGATGGCGGGCTACACCTTCGCCCGGCTGCCGTTCCCCGGGCGGTCCTTCGCCTTCTACCTGGTCGTGCTCGGCCTGCTCGTGCCGTTCTTCACCTACATGATCCCGCTGTACTTCCAGCTGCGGAGCTTCGGCCTGCTCGACTCCCTCGTCGGCACCAACCTCGTGCTGGCCACGACCGGGCTGGCGTTCGGCACGTTCTTCATGCGGGCCTTCTTCTCCGACCTGCCCACCGAGCTGGAGCAGGCGGCGCGCATCGACGGCGCCTCGGAGTGGCAGATCTTCCTCAGGATCATGGTGCCGATGGTGGGCTCGGGCATGGCGGCGCTCGCGGTGTTCACGTTCCTGCAGAACTGGAACAACTTCCTCGTCCCGCTGCTGTACCAGCCCAACGGCGACTACCGGCCGCTCACCACGGGGCTGTACCTGTTCCTCGGCGGCCGGTCCATCGACATCGGCCCGCTCGCGGCGGGGACGCTCATCACGATCCTCCCGGTGGTCGTGCTGTTCGTCGCCCTCCAGCGGCAGGTGACCCAGGGCATCGTGTCCGGGGCCGTCAAGGGCTGAGGCCGGTCGGGCCCGGACGCTCAAGGCGTGCGGGCCCGCGGCCGATGGGCTCGGTGTGCGCTACCGACTCGTGACCCGCAGCGACTTCGACGGCCTCGTCTGCGCCGTCCTCCTGCGACAGCTGGACCTCATCGACGACGTGCTGTTCGTCCACCCCAAGGACGTGCAGGACGGGCTGGTCGCGGTGACCGCCGACGACATCCTCACCAACCTGCCGTACGCCCCGGCGGCGCACCTGGTGTTCGACCACCACCACTCGGAGTCCCTGCGCACCGGCGGGACGGCCGACAACCACGTCATCATCACCTCCGCGCCGTCCGCGGCGCGCGTGGTCTACGACCACTACGGCGGCGCCGCGCGGTTCCCCGGCGTGTCCGAGGCGCTCATGACGGCCGTCGACCAGGCCGACTCGGCGCAGTACGCGCTCCAGGACGTCCTGCACCCCACGGGCTGGACGCTGCTCAACTTCCTCATGGACAGCCGGACCGGCCTGGGCCGCTTCCGCGACTTCCGGATCTCCAACTACCAGCTGATGATGCAGCTCATCGAGTGGTGCACCGTCCACCAGGACGTCGACGAGATCCTCGCCCTGCCCGACGTCGCCGAGCGCGCCGAGCTGTTCCGCGCCCAGGAGGCGCTGTTCGTCGAGCAGCTGCGCCGGGTGAGCACGCTGCACGGCGACGTCGTCGTCGTCGACCTGCGCGAGGAGGACGTCATCCACGCCGGCAACCGGTTCATGGTCTACGCGCTGTTCCCCGAGGCCCGCGTCTCCGTGCACGTGCTGTGGGGCAAGGGGAAGCAGAACACCGTGCTCGCCATCGGCAAGTCCATCCTCGACCGCACCTCGCCGGTCGACGTCGGCGCGGTGGCGCTGGCCTGGGGCGGCGGCGGGCACAAGGCCGCCGGCACCTGTCAGGTCGACCACGCCGGCTCCGAGGCCGCGCTGGTCGAGGTCGTCGCCGCGGTGCGGACCGAGCGGGCCCCCGCCCTGGTCTGAGCCCTCCCGCGACAGGCCCCGCAGGCCCGGCCGGGCCTGCCGGGTCGCGGTCCGTCTAGCCGGGCAGGCTGACGGCGGCGGCCACCGCGGCGCGCGTCGCGCGGGACAGCTCCGCCAGCGACGCGCTCCGCCGGCCGGCCTCCCAGCCGGTCACCGCCCCGCCGTGGTCGCCCTCGGCGACGGCGAGGATCGCCATGACCTTCTCGGCCCGGTCGAGCAGGCGCAGGGAGCGCGGCCCGAGCGTGGGCGGCAGCGGCTGCTGCGCCACCCCGCCGCGCCCCCGCAGCCCCGCCGTGGCGTCCGGGCGCCAGCTGCTCAGCTGCAGGCTCTCCAGGTCCGTCGTCGCCTCGCCCAGCGCGAGCCGGAACGCCATGTCGGCCTCGGCGACGCTGGTCGCCAGCGGCGAGCCCGGCACCGGCTCGGCGTGCCAGGCCTGCCACCGCACGTGCACCCCGACGTCACCGGCCGGACCGAACTCCTCGACCTCCGGGACGAGCGCCAGCGCCGTGCGCCCGCCGGACCCGTCGGCCAGGCCCTCGACGACCACGCACTCCCCGGCGTCGACCGCGGCCGCGCGCAGCCCGGCCGGTCCGGGGACGCCGAGGACGTCACCGGGCGCCGGGAGCACGCACCGCACGTGCACGGGGGAGCCCTCGCCGGCCGCGCCGAGCAGCACGAGCAGGTCCGACAGGTACCCCGGGTCGGGGACGGGCAGCGACGCCGGGGCCGTGAACCCGGGTGCCGGGTCGACCATGTGCGGCTCGTCCTCGCCGGCGACCGCCAGCAGCGCGTCGGCCGTGCGGGCACGGCCTGCGGCCACCGCGCCGGCCCAGGCGGCGAGCAACGCCGAGCGGGGGAGGGTCACGCGGCCAGGGTAGGCGCCCCCCTAGGGTGGACCGCATGCCGGAGGCCGTGGTCGAGCTGGACTCCGTGGGGGTGGTCCGCTCCCGCACCCACCTGCTGCGCGACGTGGACCTGACCGTCGAGGAGGGCCAGCGCTGGGTCGTGCTCGGCCCCAACGGCGCCGGCAAGACGACGCTCTTCGACGTCATGGCCGCGCGCACGTTCCCCAGCGAGGGCCGCGCGACCGTCCTCGGCGAGACCCTCGGCGAGACCGACGTCTCGGAGCTCCGGCCCCGGATCGGGCTGAGCAGCGCCACGCTCGCGGGGCAGGTGCCCGGCCGGGAGAAGGTGCGCGACGTCGTCCTCACGGCCGCCCACGGGGTGGTGGGCCGCTGGCGCGAGCAGTACGACGACGTCGACGTCGCCCGCGCGGACCAGCTGCTCGCCGCCTTCGGGGTGACCGGGCTCGGCGACCGCACGTTCGGCACGCTGTCGGAGGGCGAGCGCAAGCGCGTCCTCGTCGCCCGCGCCGTCATGACCGACCCCGAGCTGCTCCTGCTCGACGAGCCGGCCGCCGGGCTGGACCTGCGCGGCCGCGAGGACCTGGTCCGAGGCCTCACGTCGTTGGCGCTGGACCCGGCCTCGCCGACCACCGTGCTGGTGACCCACCACGTGGAGGAGATCCCGCCGGGCTTCGACCACGTCCTGCTCATGCGCGCCGCGCAGGTGGTCGCGGCGGGGCCTGTGGAGACCGTGCTGACGGCGGGGGCGCTGTCGGATACGTTCGGCACGGCGCTGGAGCTGCGGCTCGACGACGGGCGCTGGGCCGCCCGCGCGGCCCGCTGACGGGGGAGGGGGAGCGGTGCCGGAGTTCCTGCGCGACGCCCAGTGGTTCCTCTGGATCGCGGGCGCGCTCGTGCTCGGCCTGCTGGAGCTCACCAGCCTCGACCTCGTCTTCGGGATGCTCGTGCTCGGGGCGCTCGCGGCCGGCGGCGTCGCCCTGGCCGGGTTCGGCTTCGTCGCCCAGGCGCTCGTGTTCACCGTGGTCAGCGGCCTCGGGCTCGTGGTCGCCCGGCCGTACATCAAGCGGGCCGTCGACCGCTCCGTGCCCGACGCCCCCACCAATGTCGACGCGCTCACCGGCCGCACCGCCCTCGCCCTCACCGACGTCGACGACCGCGGCGGGCAGGTGAAGCTGTCCGGGGAGACCTGGAGCGCCCGCACCGTCGACCGCGGCGAGCGCGTGCCCGCCGGCAGCGACGTCGTCGTGGTCCGGATCGACGGCGCCACCGCCCTGGTCCGCGCCGACGCCGACCGCCCGGCGCCGACCGACCTCACGGCCCCCACGGACCGATGACCCGACCGATGACCGGCCCGACCGACCCGAGAGAGAGCTGAGCGTGGACTTCGCCCAGGTACTGACCACGATCGTCCTGGTGCTGCTGGTCGTGGTCGTCGCGACCACGGTCATCCGGGCGGTCCGCATCGTCCAGCAGGCCACCGCCGTCATCATCGAGCGGCTGGGCAAGTACCAGAAGACGCTCGGCGCGGGGCTGCACTTCCTCGTGCCGTTCATCGACCGGCCGCGGGCGACCGTCGACCTTCGCGAGCAGGTCGTCAGCTTCCCGCCCCAGCCCGTCATCACCTCCGACAACCTCGTCGTGAGCATCGACACCGTCATCTACTTCCAGGTCAACGACCCGAAGTCCGCGACGTACGAGATCGCCAACTTCATCCAGGGCATCGAGCAGCTGACGGTCACCACGCTGCGCAACGTCATCGGCTCCCTCGACCTCGAGCAGACCCTGACCAGCCGCGACCAGATCAACGGCCAGCTGCGCGGGGTGCTCGACGAGGCCACCGGCAAGTGGGGCATCCGCGTCAACCGCGTCGAGCTCAAGGCCATCGACCCGCCCGCGAGCGTGCAGGACTCGATGGAGAAGCAGATGCGCGCCGAGCGCGACCGCCGCGCCACGATCCTCACCGCGGAGGGCATCAAGCAGTCGGCCATCCTCACCGCCGAGGGCAACAAGCAGTCCGCCATCCTCACCGCCGAGGGCCAGGCCCAGTCGGCGATCCTCAAGGCCCAGGGCGAGAGCCGCGCGATCCTCCAGGTCTTCGAGGCCATCCACAAGGGCAACCCGGACGACAAGCTGCTCGCCTACCAGTACCTGCAGGTGCTGCCGCAGATCGCCCGCGGCGAGAGCAACAAGATGTGGATCATCCCGAGCGAGCTCACCGAGGCGCTGTCCGGCATCGGGCGCGCCCTCGGCGGCAACGCCGAGCCGAGCAAGGGCTACCTCGGCGAGAAGTCCGCCGACTACTCC
This sequence comes from Aquipuribacter hungaricus, assembly GCF_037860755.1. Lineage (NCBI taxonomy): Bacteria > Bacillati > Actinomycetota > Actinomycetes > Micrococcales > Intrasporangiaceae > Aquipuribacter > Aquipuribacter hungaricus. The sequence continues at coordinate 37,513 of NZ_JBBEOI010000012.1, forward strand.
GGGCAGGACGGCGGCCTCGAGGCGCCCGTGCTCGAGGACCCCGAGGCCGCGCTGGCCCGCGCCAAGGCCGAGGCCGCCGGTGCCTCCCGCGAGGCCCGCGAGGCGGAGGACGCCCGCAGCAGCCGCCGCGCGGCGCGGGCCGAGCAGGCC
>NZ_JBBEOI010000013.1 GCF_037860755.1 Aquipuribacter hungaricus
GACCGCGGCCTCCGCGGTCGACGCCTCGGGCGGCCCGGCGGGGCGGGTGGCGGCCCTCCGGCGCCGCGGTGCCCGGGGGGCGGGCGGCGCGTCCGTGCCGTCCAGGGTGGTGCCGTCGGGGGTGGTGCTGTCGTCGTTCTCGAGCACTGGTGCTCCTCTTCGACCCCCTCCGGTGCATCGCCGGCGGGGGCGCTCGGCGCGCCACCCTCGGGCGACGCACAAGTCCGTGGTCGTCGCCTCGGTCCCGCTCGGCGCAGACCTGCCGGCGACGGACGCCCGGACGGGTCGCGCCCGGCGAGGACGGGCGACGCGGTGCGGCGGCCGATGCACAGCGCGCCACCCCGCCCTCGGAGTATGTCACGCGCGGGGTCGTCGGGGGCCAGGTCCGCCCCGCACGGCCGTGTCGGGCCCGCAGCCCGGGGGCTCACCGGCCGCCCCGGGCGCGTGCGGGACCGGGTCCGTCAGGCGCCGGCGCCGAACCAGATCTCGGTCTCGCGCGCGGCGCTCTCGGCCGAGTCGCTGCCGTGGACGATGTTCTGCTGGACCTTGAGGCCCCAGTCGCGGCCCAGGTCGCCGCGGATCGTGCCCGGCGCCGAGGCGGTCGGCTCGGTGGAGCCGGCGAGGCTGCGGAAGCCCTCGACCACGCGGTGGCCCTCGACGAGCGCGACGACGACCGGTCCGGAGGACATGAACTCCACGAGCGGGCCGTAGAACGGCTTGCCCTCGTGCTCGGCGTAGTGGGCGGCCAGCTGCTCCTGCGTCGCCTCGACCATCCGGAGGCCGACGAGGACGTAGCCCTTGGCCTCGATGCGCCGGAGCACCTCCCCGGTCAGGCCGCGGCGGACGCCGTCCGGCTTGACGATGACGAGGGTGCGCTCGGGGCTTGTCTGCTCGGTCACCCTCCGACCCTAGGGGGCCGGGCCGCCGGCCCGCTCAGAGCGCCGCGCGCTCGCGGTCGATGCGCGTGCCGATGACGACCGCCGCCACCCAGAGCCCGGTGAAGAGCAGGCCGACACCGACCATCGTCGGCACCCAGATGCCGGTGGCCACGACGACGACCTGCAGCAGCGACCCCCACCAGTAGCCGCCGGGACGCCCGACCAGCCCGGACGACAGCACGAGGACGAGGGCCAGGACCGCCCCGCCGCCGACCGCCTGAAGGGTGGACAGCCCCGACAGGTCCTTGGCCACGAGCGAGGCGAAGACCACGACGAGCGCCTCGAAGACGAGCACGGTCGCGGCCATCACCCGCTTGGGGTCACGCACGCCGGCCCCCGGCGGGCCCGCCGTCCTCCCCGTCGCCCGGACCGTCACCAGGACCGTCGCCGCCGTCCCAGTAGTCGTCGTGCTCCTCGCGGACCACCCACGGGTCGTCGAGCAGGGCGGAATCCTCGGGGGCGGCGTGCGGGTCGCCGGCGACGTAGCGGTCCTCGTCGCGCTCGTCGTGCTCGTCGTCGCGGCCGCGGGCGAGCTCCCGGGCCAGCTCGGCGTCCAGGTCGTCGACCCCGTCCGCGGCGAGCACCCGGGCGCCGGTGTCCTCGGCCACGGCGGAGACGCCCCGGCTCGTGGTGTCCAGCGCCAGGGAGTCCGGGCTGGGGGCGCCGAGCAGGGTGCGCGCCTCGGCCACGAGGTAGACGGAGCCGGTGACGACGACGCCGGCCGCGACCTCGTCCCCGCCGGAGGCCACCTCGGCCAGCGCGACCGCGGTGTCGATCGCGTCGGACAGGTCGGCCCGGACGTGGACACGGTCGTCGCCGTAGACCCCGCGGGCGACGTCGGCGAGCTCGTCGGCGGGCATGGCGCGGACCCCGCGTGCCGCGGTGACGACGACCTCGTCGAGGACCGGCTCGAACGCGGCGAGGATGCCGTCGACGTCCTTGTCGGCCATGGCGCCGACGACGCCGACCAGGCGGGTGCCGGGGAACGCCTCGCTGAGCCCCTCGGCCGCGGCCTCGGCGCCCGCCGGGTTGTGGGCGGCGTCGACGACGACGAGCGGGCCGCGCCGCACCGGCTCCAGCCGGCCGGGCGAGTCGACGTGGGCGAACGCGTCCCGCACCAGGTCGGGGTCCAGGCCCGTGCCCGCGGCGCCGCCGGAGCCGAGGAACGCCTCGACGGCGGCCAGCGCGACGGCCGCGTTGCCGGCCTGGTGGGCGCCGTGCAGGGGCAGGTAGACGTCCTCCGCCCCGCCGACGAGGCCCTTGAGCGTGAGGCGCTGCCCGCCCACGGCGACGTCGCGGGACAGCACGCCGAACTCGATGCCCTCGCGCGCGACGACCGCGCCGACCTCGGCGGCGCGGGCCATGAGCACCTCGGCGACCTCGACGGGCTGCTGGGCCGTCACCAGGACGGCGTGCTCCTTGACGATCCCCGCCTTCTGGCCGGCGATGGCGGCGAGGCCGTGGCCGAGCCAGCGCTCGTGGTCCAGCGCCACCGGGGTCACCACGGCGACCACGCCGTCGACGACGTTGGTGGAGTCCCACAGCCCGCCGAGGCCGACCTCGACGACGGCGACGTCGACCGGGGCGTCGGCGAAGACCGCGAACGCCATGACCGTCAGCACCTCGAAGAACGACAGCCGGGGCCCGCCCTCGGCGACGGAGCGGTCGTCGACGATCTGCACGTAGGGGGCGATGTCGTCCCAGGCGGCGACGAACCGCTCGTCGTCCAGCCGCAGGCCGTCCACGACGATGCGCTCCCCGACGTGCTCCAGGTGGGGGGACGTGAACCGGCCGGTGCGCAGGCCGTGCTCGCGCAGGAGCCGGTCGACCATGCGCGCGGTCGTCGTCTTGCCGTTGGTCCCGGTGACGTGGACCACCGGGTACGAGCGCTGCGGCTCGCCGAGGATCTCCAGCACCGCGCGCACCCGCTCCAGCGACGGCTGGGGGGTGTGCTCGGGTGCCCGGCCGAGGATCTCGGCCTGCACCTGCAGGAAGCGGGGGTCGGTCCCGGGGGGCACGGCAGTCACCGCCCCAGTATCGCGGGGCGGCGGGGGGACCGACGACCCGGCGGCACGGTCGGCCGCCGGGTCACCGGACGCGGGTGCTCAGCCGGGTGGCCCTCAGACGGTGAGGCCGGGACCGGCGGCCGAGCCGACCCGCACCGACGACGGCCGGAGCCCGACCGCGTCGAAGGCCTGCTGGAACGCCTCGAGGGCGCCCTCGGTGCGGCCGATGTCCATGAGCCGGTCGCCGAGGTCGCGCCAGGCCTGCGCGGCCTGGCGGGTGGCGGACATCATCGACAGCGTGTCCGCGGCACGGCGGTACTCCGCCTCGGCGGCCGCGTGGTCGCCCCCGGCGGCCAGCGCGTCGCCCAGGACCGTGCGCGCGACGCAGGACTCCAGCCGCGGCGTGTCGCCGAGCACGGCGATCGCGGTCTCGGCGGAGGCGCGGGCGGCGTCGGTCTCGCCGGTGCGCAGGTGGGCGGTGGCGCGGATCCGGTGCCAGTAGGCCATGTCGACCTCGCTGCCGAGCTGCTCCAGCGGCTGGCGGATGGCCAGCAGCGACTCCACGGCCTCGTCGACCTGGGGCGGCTCGGAGACCAGGAGCAGCGAGGCGAGCGAGAGCTTGAGCCGGAAGAAGTCGCGGGTGTCCGGGCCCTCGGACAGGAAGGCCACGGCGCGGCGCGCGTGGTGCAGGGCGCGCTCGACGTGCCCGCTCTCCTCCGCGGCGAGCGCGGCGTTCCAGTGCAGGCTGCCCTGGCCGACGCGGCTGCCCACCTGCTCGGCGTCCTGGAGCATCTCCTCGGCCAGGTGCTGGGCGTACAGCAGGTCCCCGCGGTGCAGGTGGACGCCGACGAGCGTCGCGGCCAGGCGCAGGTGCTCGTCGGTGCCACCGGCGCCCAGGCGGGAGGACGCGGCGACGGCGGCGGCCCCCGCGTCGGCGGCCTGGTTGAGGTCGCCGGCCTGGAGCAGGCTCTGCAGCAGCAGCACGCCGGTCGAGGCGACACCGACGGCGGCGTCGCCGGTGAGGGCCCGGGTGTGCAGCGGCAGCAGCGTGCTGAACGCGGACTCCAGGTCGCCGGAGCGCTCCTGGGCCCGGGCGAGCACGAGCAGGGCCTCGTCGTGCAGCCGGCGGGGCGCACCGCGGGCGCCGATGACGGCGGAGGCGCGGGTCATCGCCTCGTCGAGGTCGCCCGTGACCAGGGCGTGGCGGGCGTGCTCGAGCTCCAGCTCGGGGACGCGCTCCTCGGGGGCGGCGCTGCCGTGGCGCAGGAAGTGCGCCGACACGTCGAGGCGCTCGGCGAGGCGCTGGAGGACGGCGTCGCTCGGCGTCCGCTTGCCCGACTCGATGAGCGACAGGTAGCTGGGCGACAGGTCGGACCCGGCCAGCTCGGTCTGGGAGATGCGGCGGTCCTCGCGGACGGCGCGGAGGCGCTCGCCCAGGTCGCCGCTGTCGTGCTCGGTCATCGGTCCTCCTCGGTCCCCGTCCCCGGCCGGGCGCGGTGGCGCCCAGGGTGAGAACTACGCTGTGACAGTAGCGCGCCCCGCTGTGACTGGGACATGCTTCGCCCCCGACGGACCCTGTGAGCACACTGTGAGTCCACTCCGCGCACGCAGCGGATCCGCACGACCACCCTCGATGACCGGGAGAGACTCCATGCCCAGCACCCCCGTCCGCGCCCTGATCGCCCTGGCCGCCTCCGCGCTCCTCGTCCTGGGGGCCGCGGGCGCCGCGACCGCCTCCGCCCCGGAGACCGCGACGTTCGGTCCCGGACCGGTCTGCTGCGCCGGCTGAAGCCACCGCTCTTGACCCACCGCGCGCCCGGCGCCCGAGGGCGCGCGACCGCGCGGCCCGGTCCCCGACCGGGCCGCGCGGTGCGCCGGACGCTCAGGCCCTGGCGAGAGAGACGACGGCCCCGTCCGGGCCGACGTCCCCGGTCTCGACGACGAGGTCGACCGCCAGGGTCTCCCGCGCCACCAGGTCCCGGTGGGTCTGCGCCGCCGCGGCGCGGCCCTCCGCGACCGTGAGCCGCAGCGCGATCCGGTCGGCGACATGCAGCCCGGCCTCGCGGCGCGCGTCCTGCACCAGCCGCACCACGTCCCGGGCCCAGCCCTCGGCCTCGAGCTCGTCGGTGACGGTCGTGTCGAGCATGACGAACCCGCCCGCGGCAAGCGGGGCGACCGCGTCGTGCTCGCCGGCGCCGCGCACGACCGTGCTCAGCTCGTACTCGCCCTCCTGCAGGTCGACGCCGCCGCACACCACGGAGCCGGAGCCGTCGAGGCTCCACTCCCCCGCACGGGCCGCACCGATGACCTGCTGGACGGTGCGGCCCAGGCGCGGGCCCGCCGCGCGGGCGTTGACCTGCAGCCGCTGCTCGACCTCGACCCCGACCTCGTGGGCCCGCTCGACCGACAGCAGCCGGACCTCGTGGACGTTGAGCTCGTCGCGCAGCAGACCCACCAGGCCCTCGACGGCGCCGGGGTCGGGCAGCACGACCGTCAGCTGCCGCAGCGGCTGCCGGACCCGGGCACCGGCCGCCTTGCGCAGGCTGAGCGCGACCGAGGCCGCGGCCCGCACGGTGTCCATGGCGACGACCAGGGCGTCGTCGGCCGGCAGCTCGTCCGGCTCCGGCCAGGCGGCCAGGTGCACGGAGCGCCCGCCGGTGAGCCCGCGCCAGATCTCCTCGCCCACGAGCGGGAGCAGCGGCGCCCCGAGCCGGCACAGCACCTCCAGCGCGGTGTGCAGGGTGTCGACCGCCTGACGGCCCTCGGGGGTCTCGGCCGCCCAGAACCGGTCGCGCGAGCGGCGGACGTACCAGTTGGTCACCGCGTCCAGGGCGTCGCGGAACATGCCTGCGGCGGCCGCGAGCTCGTCGGCCTCCAGCGCCGCGGTCACCTGCTCGACGGTCCGGCGGACCGTGGCCAGCAGGTACCGGTCGAGCACGTGGTCCGACGCGGTGGACGTCTGCCCCACCACCCCGGCCGCGCCCGCGTAGAGCGACAGGAAGTACCAGGTGCTCCACAGCGGCAGCAGCACCTGCCGGACGGTGTCGCGGATGCCCTGCTCGGTGACGACGAGGTTGCCGCCGCGCAGCACGGGGCTGCTCATGAGGAACCAGCGCATCGCGTCGGCGCCGTCGCGGTCGAACACCTCGCGGACGTCCGGGTAGTTGCGCAGCGACTTGGACATCTTGCGGCCGTCGTCGCCGAGCAGGATCCCGTGGACCAGGCAGGTGCGGAACGCCGGCCGGTCGAACAGCGCCGTGGCCAGCACGTGCAGCGTGTAGAACCAGCCGCGGACCTGGCCGTTGTACTCGACGATGAAGTCGCCCGGGTAGTGGTGCTCGAACCAGTCGGAGTTCTCGAACGGGTAGTGCACCTGCGCGAACGGCATCGACCCGGACTCGAACCAGCAGTCGAGCACCTCGGGCACCCGGCGCATGGTGGAGCGGCCGGTCGGGTCGTCCGGGTTGGGCCGGGTGAGCTCGTCGACGAAGGGCCGGTGCAGGTCGGTCGGGCGCACGCCGAAGTCGCGCTCGAGGTCGTCGAGCGAGCCGTACACGTCGGTGCGGGGGTAGGCGGGGTCGTCGGACACCCACACGGGGATCGGCGAGCCCCAGAACCGGTTGCGGCTGATCGACCAGTCGCGGGCGTTGGCCAGCCACTGCCCGAACGAGCCGTCCTTGACGTGGTCGGGCACCCAGGTGATGTCCCGGTTGAGCTCGACCATGCGGTCCCTGATCGCCGTGACCTGCACGAACCAGCTGCTCACCGCCCGGTAGATGAGCGCGTTGTCGCAGCGCCAGCAGTGCGGGTACGGGTGCTCGTACGACTCGTGGCGCACCAGCAGCCCCTTCTCCCGCAGCGCGCGCGTGATGGGGGTGTTGGCGTCGAACACGTGCTGGCCGACGAAGTCGGAGACCGGCTCGGTGAACTCGCCCTTGGAGTCGACGGGGACGACGACCTCGATGCCGGCGGCGTCGGTGACGACCTTGTCCTCCTCGCCGAAGGCGGGGGCGATGTGGACGATGCCGGTGCCGTCCTCGGTGGTGACGTAGTCGGCCGCGAGCACGACGTGGGCGTTCTCGTGCCCCGCGAAGTAGTCGAACGGCGGGGTGTACCGGCGCCCCAGCAGGTCCGCTCCGGTGAGCCGCTCGACGACCTCGGGGGCCTCCCCCAGCTCGCGGGCGTAGGCGGCGACCCGGGCCTCGGCGAGCACGAGCCGCTCGCCGGCCCAGTCCCCCTCGGTGGGGCGGACGACGACGTAGTCCACGGCGGGGTTGACCGCGGCGGCAAGGTTGCTCGGCAGGGTCCACGGGGTGGTGGTCCAGATGAGGGCCAGCTCCCCGGTCTCCAGCCGCAGCCCGACGGTGACGGCCGGGTCCTGGCGGGAGCGGTAGACGTCGTCCATCCGGGTCTCGGTGTTGGACAGCGGCGTCTCGCAGCGCCAGCAGTAGGCCAGCACGCGGAAGCCCTCGTAGACCAGGCCCTTGTCGTGGAGCGTCTTGAACGCCCACATGACCGACTCCATGTAGTCCAGGTCGAGGGTCTTGTAGTCGTCGTCGAAGTCCACCCAGCGGGCCTGCCGGGTGACGTAGGACTCCCACTCGTCGGTGTACCGCAGCACCGAGGTCCGGCAGGCGTCGTTGAACCGCTCCAGGCCCATCTCGACGATCTCGGACTTGTGGGTGATGCCGAGCTGCTTCTCCGCCTCGACCTCGGCGGGCAGGCCGTGGCAGTCCCAGCCGAAGCGGCGCTCGACCCGGCGGCCCTGCATGGTGCGGAAGCGCGGGACGACGTCCTTGACGTAGCCGGTGAGCAGGTGCCCGTAGTGCGGCAGGCCGTTGGCGAAGGGCGGGCCGTCGTAGAACACGAACTCGTTGGCGCCGTCGGTGCCGGCCTCCCGCGCCTCGACGGAGGCGACGAACGTGCCGTCGGCGTCCCAGTACCGCAGGACGCGCTCCTCGATCTCGGGGAACCGCGGGCTCGCGGGCACGTCGCCGCCGTGGCGGGGGTAGGCCTGCCCGGCCGGCTGCTGCGGGGCGTCCTGCTGCTGGGTGCTCATCGCGTGCCTCTCGTCGTGCCGTCGCCTGCTGCGACGGGGACGACTGCCCGGGATCCGGACGACCGCGGTACCACCCCGCTTGCCGCCGGTCCTGGGACCGACGACCTCTCTGACGGCTATGACGGGCCTTCCCCGGCCGGATCTACTCCGGCGCCGCCGGCTCGCGGCGCCGTTTCTCCCGGCGGCTCCCCGGTGATGGCCGGATCGGTGCCTGTGCGGGCCATGGTAGCCCCGCCGCGGGAGGTCCGGACGGACCTCGGGCGGGGCTCCCCGGCGGCCCGGCGCGCGGCTCAGTGGTGGTGGCCGCCGCCCAGGTCGGGCTCGGGCAGGGGCGGGTCGTCCGGGCCCAGGATGTGCGCCACCGCCATCATCCCCAGGTCGCTGTGGGTGCTGAAGTGGCAGTGGTACATCGCGCGGCCGGTGAAGTGCCGGAACCGGGTCAGGAAGGTCACGCTGCCCCCCTCCTTGCCCACCAGCACGGTGTCCTCGTACGAGGGCGAGTCCACCGGGACCCCGTCGACGTGGGTGACCTGGAACGGGTTGACGTGGATGTGGAACGGGTGGACCAGCCCGGTGGGGTTGTGGACCGTCCACTCCTCGAGGCTGTCGAGCGCGACCACCTGGTCGACGCGGTCGTGGTCGAAGGGCCGCCCGTCCATGCCGAACAGGTTCATCGTCACGTGGCGCCGCCGGTCGACGTGCTCGGTCCGCAGGTCGTGCCACGGCTGCAGCAGCGCCGCGACCGGGACGCGGCCGCGGGCCACGGCTCGGCCCTCGCAGCGCACCGTGGCCAGCCGCGCGGCCGGGAGGACGACCCCGAGACCGACGTCGAAGGCGGCCGTGAGCAGCTCGGTGGTGCCGGCCTCGGTCGCGGTGACGAGCAGGTCGGCCCGCTGGCCGGCCGCGAGGCGGACCTCGGTGACGGGGACCGGGCGGCGGTAGGGGCTGCCGTCGGCGGCGACCTGCCGGACCTCCAGACCCGGCAGCTGCAGGCGCAGCACGTCGTTGACGGTGGTGTTGACCAGCCGCCAGCGCTGCGTCTCGCCGGGGCGGATGTCGATGGTCGGCTGCAGCTGCCCGTTGACCAGGCGCACGTGGCCGTCCTGGCGCACCCGCAGCGGGTCGAGCACGTGGCCGTCGGGGCCGACCTGGGTCGAGTGCAGCAGCAGCACCCGGTCCCGCAGGCCGCGCTGCTCCAGCGCCGCCTCGCGGGGGGACTGCACGACGAGCGCCCCGGCGAGCCCGGCGAACAGCTGTCGGGCCCCGTCGCCGTGGCTGTGCGGGTGGTACCAGTTGGTGCCCGGGTGGTGGTCGGGCCGCAGGTCGATCCGGTAGGCCGCCTCGGTACCGGGCGCCACCTGCCGGAAGACGTTGTCCCCGTCGCCCTCGCCGGACACGTGGAGCCCGTGGGTGTGGATGTTCGTCGTCGCGCCGAGGTCGTTGACCAGCCGGACGCGCATGCTGTCGCCGGGGTGGACGAGCAGCGTGGGGCCGGGGAAGCCGCCCTCGTAGCCGAGCACGTGCCAGGTGGCCCCGCCGACCGTCGTCGTCGTCGGCGCGGCGCGCAGGGTGACGTCGAGCACGCCGTCCCGGCTGCGCAGGACCGGCGGCTCGCGCAGCGGCTCCCCCACCGCGCCGGCGACCCCCGACGAGGAGCTCCCCGACAGCGCGGCCCCGACCGCCGAGGCGCCGGCGGCCGGGCCCAGCAGGACGCCTGCGGCCCCGGCCGCGAGACCCAGCACGTGGCGCCGGCTGGGCCGCTGACCGTCCCCCCGGGTGCGGCGCTCGTCGTGCTGCAGGGCGTGGTGCTGGTCGGGCCGGTGCACGGGTGCTCCCTCCGCTCCGGCACGACGGTGTGCACGGAGACCTGGGAGCAACTTACGCAAGCCCTCGGCGGAAGGCGAACGGGGGGTGGACCCGTCGCCACCGCCGGCCTGTGACGGACCGGCCGCCGAGGACCGGTGTCAGGCGCGGACGACCTCGATGACCGGCGGGGTGGCCAGGCTCTTGGCGACGACGCAGTACCGCTCGGTGAGCTGGGCGAGCTTGGCCAGCTGGGCGTCGTCGGCGTCGGCGTCGACGGTGAAGACCAGTCGCAGGTCGGTCACCCCGACGGGCACCTCGCGGTCGATGCCGAGGGTGCCCCGGGCGTCGAACGACCCGGTGGCCTGGCCCGTCGCCGAGCGCAGGCCGAGACCCATGGCGGTGGCCACGCTGCGCAGCGTCACGCCGGCGCAGCCGAGCACGGCGTCCAGCAGCATGTCGCCGGAGCAGGCGTCGGAGCCGTCGCCGCCGGTGGCCTCGTGCAGGCCGGCGCGCACGCCGCCCGCCCAGCCGTCCACGGTGAAGGTGATGCCGTCCTCGGCGGTGCGGCCCGAGGCGTGCAGGGGCGTCGCGGCACTGGCGGGGTCGTCCTTGTAGCGCTGCTTGAGGGGGGCCTGGAGCTCGCGGAGCGTGGTGGCGTCCATGCCCACCATCGTGCCCGACGGCCCCCGTCCGGTTCGGAGCGGAGTCCGTCCTTCGGCACAATGGCGCCATGACCTCCCCCGCGGCGGACCCCGTCGCCTCCCGCGTCCCCGACAGGCCCACCGTCGACGGCCTGGAGGAGACCTGGGTAGCCGCGTGGGCGGAGCAGGGCACGTACGACTTCGACCGGACCGCGCCGCGCGAGCGGGTGTTCTCCGTCGACACCCCGCCGCCCACGGTGTCCGGCTCGCTGCACGTCGGCCACGTCTTCAGCTACACCCACACCGACTGCGTCGCCCGGTACAAGCGGATGCAGGGCTACTCCGTGTTCTACCCGATGGGCTGGGACGACAACGGCCTGCCCACCGAGCGCCGCGTGCAGAACTACTTCGGCGTGCGGTGCGACCCGTCCCTGCCGTACGACCCGTCGTTCGTCCCGCCGGAGAGCGCGCCCAAGAACGACCGGGACTACCTCAACGTGTCGCGGCGGAACTTCGTCGAGCTGTGCGAGCGGCTCACCGTCGAGGACGAGAAGGTCTTCGAGTCCCTGTGGCGCCGGCTCGGGCTGTCGGTCGACTGGTCGCGGACCTACCAGACCATCGACGCCGACGCCCAGGCCGCGTCGCAGCGGGCGTTCCTGCGGGCGCTGGCCAGGGGCGAGGCCTACGCCGCCGAGGCGCCGACGCTGTGGGACACCACCTTCCGCACCGCGGTGGCCCAGGCCGAGCTCGAGGACCGGGAGCGCCCCGGCGCGTACCACCGCATCGGCTTCCCGCGCCCGGACGGCGAGCCGGTCGTCATCGAGACCACCCGCCCCGAGCTGATCCCCGCCTGCGTGGCCCTGGTCGCGCACCCGGACGACGAGCGGTACCAGCCGCTGTTCGGCACGACGGTCCGCACCCCCGTCCTCGACGTCGAGGTGCCCGTCCTCGCCCACCCGCTGGCCGAGCCGGACAAGGGCTCGGGCATCGCGATGATCTGCACCTTCGGCGACACCACCGACGTCACGTGGTGGCGCGAGCTGGACCTGCCCACCCGCGCACTGATCGGGCGGGACGGCCGCTTCCTCGCCGACGTCCCCGGCTGGGTGACGTCCGAGGCCGGGGTGGCGCTGTACGAGCAGATGGCCGGCAAGACGGCCCACAGCGGGCGCGAGGTGCTCGTCGCGGCGCTCGTCGAGGGCGGTCACCTGCTCGGCGAGCCGCGGCCGATCACCCACCCGGTGAAGTTCTACGAGAAGGGCGACAAGCCGCTGGAGATCGTCGCCAGCCGGCAGTGGTACGTCCGCAACGGCGGGCGCGACGCCGCCCTGCGCGAGCGGCTGCGCGAGCGCGGGCAGCAGATCGTCTGGCACCCCGACCACATGCGGCACCGCTACGACAACTGGGTCGGCGGCCTCAACGGCGACTGGCTGGTGTCCCGCCAGCGCTTCTTCGGGGTGCCGTTCCCGGTCTGGTACCCGCTCGACGAGGCCGGCGAGCCGCGCTTCGACGCGCCCCTGGTGCCGGACGAGGCGGACCTGCCGGTCGACCCCGCCAGCGACGCGCCCGCCGGCTTCACCGAGGACCAGCGCGGCGTGCCCGGCGGCTTCGCGGCCGACCCCGACGTCATGGACACCTGGGCGACCAGCTCGCTGACCCCCCAGATCGCCGGCGGCTGGGAGCGCGACCCGGACCTGTTCTCCCGGGTGTTCCCGTTCGACCTGCGCCCGCAGGGCCACGACATCATCCGGACCTGGCTGTTCTCCACCGTGGTTCGCGCCGACGCCGAGCACGACAGCCTGCCCTGGCGCCACGCGGCGCTGTCGGGCTGGATCCTCGACCCGGACCGCAAGAAGATGAGCAAGTCCAAGGGCAACGTCGTCACGCCGATGGGCCTGCTCGAGGAGCACGGCTCCGACGGCGTGCGCTACTGGGCCGCCAGCGGGCGCCCCGGCGTGGACACCGCGTTCGACCCGGGCCAGATGAAGGTCGGCCGGCGCCTGGCCATGAAGCTGCTCAACGCGAGCAAGTTCGTCCTGATGAACGATGCCGCAGGGTCGTCGCTGGCCGACGTCCGCGAGGCCCTCGACCGGGCCATGCTCGCCCGTCTGGCGGGTGTGGTCGACGCCGCGACCGAGGCGTTCGAGGCGTTCGACTACGCCCGCGCGCTGGAGGTGGCCGAGCAGTTCTTCTGGGACTTCTGCGACGACCACGTCGAGCTGGTCAAGGACCGGGCGTACCGCGGCGACGAGGCAGCCAAGGCCTCGGCGGTCGCCGCCCTGCGGGAGGCGCTGTCGGTCCAGCTGCGCCTGCTGGCCCCGTTCCTGCCCTTCGCCACCGAGGAGGTCTGGTCGTGGTGGCAGGAGGGCTCGGTGCACACCTCCGCGTGGCCGACGAGCCAGGGGCTGCGCGAGGTCGCGGGCGACGCCGACCCGGGGATGGGCTCGCTCGTCGGGCGCGCCCTGGCCGGCATCCGCAAGGCCAAGAGCGAGGCCAAGGTGTCGCAGCGCACCGACGTCGGCGCGGCGGTCGTCGCCGCGCCCGCCGCCCAGCGCGCCCTGCTCGAGCTGGCGGTGGAGGACCTGCGCGGCGCGGGCCGGGTCGACCGGCTCACGCTCGTCGACGGGGGCGGCGACCTCGAGGTCCGCGACGTCGAGCTGGTCCCCGCCGGGTAGCACGGGTCCCGTCACGACGACGCCCCCGGTGCCCTCGCGGGCACCGGGGGCGTCGGCCGTCCGGGGGGTGGCGGCCTCAGGCCGTCGTGCGGCTCAGGCCGTCTTGTCGCGCCGCTCGCGCTTGCGCGGGGAGTCCTCGCGCGGCACGAGCGTCGGCAGCACGTTCTCCAGCACGACCTCGCGGCTGATGACCACGCGGGCGATGTCGTCGCGGCTGGGCAGGTCGAACATCACGGGCATGAGCACCTCCTCCATGATCGCGCGCAGGCCGCGGGCGCCGGTGCCCCGCAGGATGGCCTGGTCCGCGACCGCGACGAGCGCCTCGGGGGTGAACTCGAGCTCGACGTTGTCGATCTCGAACATCCGCTGGTACTGCTTGACGAGGGCGTTCTTGGGCCCGGTGAGGATCTGCACCAGGGCGTCCTGGTCCAGGTGCGTGACCGTGGCGAGCACCGGCAGGCGGCCGATGAACTCGGGGATCAGCCCGAACTTCAGCAGGTCCTCGGGCATGACGTCGAGCATCGCCTGGGTCTCGTCGATCTTGTCGGCGAGCTCGGCACCGAAGCCCAGGCCGCGCTTGCCGGCACGCTGCTCGACCATCTTCTCCAGGCCGGCGAACGCGCCGCCCACGATGAACAGCACGTTCGTCGTGTCGATCTGGATGAACTCCTGGTGCGGGTGCTTGCGGCCGCCCTGCGGCGGGACCGAGGCGGACGTGCCCTCGAGGATCTTGAGCAGGGCCTGCTGGACGCCCTCGCCGGAGACGTCGCGCGTGATCGACGGGTTCTCGCTCTTGCGGGCGATCTTGTCGACCTCGTCGATGTAGATGATCCCCGTCTCGGCCTTCTTGACGTCGTAGTCGGCGGCCTGGATGAGCTTGAGGAGGATGTTCTCGACGTCCTCGCCCACGTAGCCGGCCTCGGTGAGGGCCGTGGCGTCGGCGATGGCGAAGGGCACGTTGAGCATGCGGGCGAGGGTCTGCGCCAGGTACGTCTTGCCGCAGCCCGTCGGGCCGATGAGCAGGATGTTGGACTTGGCGATCTCGACCTGGTCGTCCCGCTTGGGGCCCGAGGCCCCGGCCTGCACGCGCTTGTAGTGGTTGTAGACCGCCACCGACAGGGCGCGCTTGGCGGGCTCCTGGCCGACGACGTAGTTCTCGAGGAACTCGAAGATCTCGCGGGGCTTGGGCAGCTCCGTCAGGCCGGCGTCGCCGGCGTCGGCGAGCTCCTCCTCGATGATCTCGTTGCACAGATCGATGCACTCGTCGCAGATGTACACACCTGGACCTGCGATGAGCTTCTTGACCTGCTTCTGGCTCTTGCCGCAGAAGGAGCACTTGAGGAGGTCGCTGCCGTCTCCGAGTCGTGCCACCACGTGTCCTTCCGTTGCGCACCTGTCGGTGCGTGCCTCATGACGGTACCCCGGGTGCGCGCTGCGGGGCAGGTCACCACGCCACCCGGCGCGCCCGGGCGACCGTGGTCACCCGGGCGCGCCGGACCGCAGGGGTGCGGGTCTGTCAGACCTCGGGGAGACCGCGGGACGCGGTCACCTTGCGGGGCTCGAGCACCTGGTCGATGAGGCCGTACTCCAGGGCGCCGGCGGCGGTGAGGATCTTGTCGCGCTCGATGTCGGTCCGGACCTTCTCGACGTCCTGGCCGGTGTGCAGCGCCACGGTCTCCTCGAGCCAGGTCCGCATGCGCTGGACCTCGTTGGCCTGGATCTCGATGTCGCTGGCCTGCCCGTAGTCCCCGCCGGACATGGCCGGCTGGTGGATCATGACGCGGGCGTTGGGCAGGGCGAACCGCTTGCCGGGGCTGCCCGCGGCGAGCAGGACGGCCGCCGCGCTGGCGGCCTGGCCGAGGCAGTACGTCTGCACGTCCGGCTTGATGTACTGCATGGTGTCGTAGATGGCCGTGAGGGCCGTGAACGAGCCACCGGGGCTGTTGATGTAGAAGATGATGTCGCGGTCGGGGTCCTGGGACTCCAGCACGATGAGCTGCGCCATGACGTCGTCGGCGCTCGCGTCGTCGACCTGCACGCCGAGGAAGATGATGCGGTCCTCGAACAGCTTGGCGTAGGGGTCGAGGCGCTTGTAGCCGTAGGCCGTCCGCTCCTCGAAGGTGGGGAGGATGTAGCGGCTGCTGGGCGCAGGGACCTGGGACATGTGCGTCTCCCGGGAGGTCAGGAAGGGCTGCGGGCGGCTGGCGCTGAGCTCGTTCACTCGGTCCCCCCGCCGCCGGGCACGTCGTGCGAGGACCGGACGACGTGGTCGACCTGGCCGTAGGCCTGGGCCTCGTCGGCGGTGAACCAGCGGTCGCGGTCGGAGTCGCGGGTGATCGTCTCCACGTCCTGGCCGGTGTGGACGGCGATGAGCTCGGCCATCTGCTTCTTGATGTGGACGATCTGCTCGGCCTGGATCTTGATGTCCGAGGCCGTGCCGCCCATGCCGCCGAGCGGCTGGTGCATCATGATCCGGCTGTGCGGCAGGGCGTAGCGCTTGCCGCGCGCGCCGGCCGCGAGCAGGAACTGGCCCATGGACGCGGCGAGGCCCATGGCCACGGTGCCCACGTCCGGCTCGATGTACTGCATGGTGTCGTAGATCGCCATGCCGGCCGTCACGGAGCCGCCGGGGCTGTTGATGTAGAGGAAGATGTCCTTGGTCGGGTCCTCCGCGGCCAGCAGGAGCAGCTGCGCGCAGATGGCGTTCGCGTTCTCGTCGCGGACCTCGGAGCCGAGGAAGATGATCCGCTGCGACAGCAGGCGCTGGTACACGCTGTCGTCGAGGCCGAACTGACCGGGGCCGGACTTCGCGACCGGGGCCTGGACCAGGTCGGTCCCGCCGGCGGTCACGAGGCTGGGCAGGTGGGGCTGGGGCGTCACGTCGTGCTCCTCACGTCGTCGAGTGCGTCACGGACACTAACGCCGCCCCCGGACGCCCGACTCCCGGGGGCGCGGGCGTTTCGCTGTCGGCGCACGTCGTCGGCCGTGGGCAGACACTGCCCCGCACCACGGCCGACGGTGCTACGCGCTCAGGCCTTCTGCGCCCCGTCGGACGCCTGGTCCGACGCCTCGTCGGTGGAGACCTCGGGGGTCTCGTCGGTGACGTCGGCCCCCTCGGCGGCCTCGGCCGCGGCACCCTCGGACAGCTCGTCGGCCACGCCGTCGGCGGACAGCGTCTGCGGCACGTCGGGCACGCCCGCGGCCTGCCGGGACAGGCTGGCCTCGAGGTCGACGGTGGCGCCGGAGGCGTCGGTGACGGTGGCGCGCTCCATGGCGATGGCCAGGGCCTTGCGGCGACCGACCTCCTGCACCATGGCGGGCACCTGGCCGGCCTCGTCGACGGCCTTGGCGAACTCGTTGGGCTCCATGCCGTACTGGCGCGAGCTGGAGACGAGGAACTGGATGAGCTCGTCGCGGGAGACCTGGACCTTCTCCTGCTCGGCGATCGCGTCCAGGAGGAGCTGGCCCTTGAGCGCCTTCTCCGCGTCGGGGCGGATCTCCTCGCCGTGCGGGTCGTCGAGCTCCTTGCCCTCGCCCTCGAGGTGGCGGGCCACCTCGTCGTCGACGAGCGACGCGGGGACGGGGACCTCGACGGCCTCGAGCAGGGCCTCGATGACCTTCTCGCGGGCCTGGACGCCCTGGTCGACGCGCTTGGTGGACTCCACCTGGGCGCGCAGGTCGGCGCGCAGCTCCTCGACGGTGTCGAACTCGCTGGCCAGCTGCGCGAAGTCGTCGTCGGCGGCGGGCAGCGCCCGCTCCTTGACGGCCTTGACCACGACGGTGATCTCGGCGTCGGCGCCGGCGTGCTCGCCGCCGCGCAGCGGGGAGGTGAAGATGGCTTCCTCATCGGCGGACAGGCCGACGACGGCCTCGTCGGTGCCCTCGAGCATGGTGCCCGAGCCGATCTCGTAGCTGATGCCGGTGGCGGAGTCGACCTCCTCGCCCTCGACCCGGGCGACCAGGTCGAGCTGGAGGAAGTCGCCGGTCTGCGCGGGCCGGTCGACGGTCTCCAGCGTGCCGAAGCGGGTGCGGAGGGCGTCGAGGCGCTCGTCGACGTCGGCGTCGCCGACCTCGAGGTCGTCCACGGTGACGCTCAGCGTCGTGAGGTCGGGGACGGACAGCTCGGGGCGGACGTCGACCTCGGCGGTGAACTTCAGCTCGCCGTCGGTCGCGGTCGGGTCCGGGACCTCGGACACGTCGACCTCGGGGCGGCCGAGGACGCGGACCGAGTTCTCCGTCACGGCCTGCTGGTAGAACGTCGGGAGGGCCTCGTTGATGGCCTCCTGCAGCACGGCGCCACGGCCCACGCGCTGGTCGATGATGCGGCTGGGGACCTTGCCCCTGCGGAAGCCCGGGACCTGGACCTGGGCGCCGATCGTCTTGTAGGCGGCCTCGATGCTCGGCCGGAGCTCCTCGTAGGGGACCTCGACGCTCAGCTTGACGCGGGTCGGGGCGAGGGTCTCGACGGTGCTCTTCACGGGCAGGGCTCCACTGGGGACGAGGGCAGGCGGACGGTCGCGCCCGACGACGGGCGCGACCAGCCAGCCTACGCGACCGCGTCCCGCACGCCGGTCGGGCGGCGTGCGGAGCACCGTCGGGGTACCCGGATTCGAACCGGGGGCCTTCCACTCCCAAAGCGGACGCGCTACCAAACTGCGCCACACCCCGTGCCCGGCGGTCGGTCCAGCCCCGCCGGCACGGTCAGGGTAGTGCGTCCGGGGCCTGCTCCCCCGGGTCCGGCAGGTCCGTGGGCGGCGGGCCGAGGAGGACGACCGGGATCCGTCGCGCGGTCAGGGCCCGGTAGCGGGCGAAGCCGTCCCAGGTCGCGGCCATCGCGGCCCAGCCGGCCTCCTCGTCCTGGCCCGCGGCCGTCGTGGCCGCCGTCGACCAGACCCGGTCCAGCAGCTGCACCTGCACGGCGGGGGCGGCCACGAGGTTGAGGTACCAGGCCGGGTGCCGCTCCGCCCCGCCGGCGCTGGCGACGACGACGAGCCGCTCCCCCGCCGCCGTGCGGGCACGGGCGTAGACCAGCGGGACCGTCCGCAGCCGGCCGGACCGGCGACCGGTGGTGCCGAGCAGCAGGTGCGGGCGCCCGTGCCAGCGGTGGCCCTCGGCCCCGGCGGTGCGCCGGTACACCTCGACGTGCTCGGCTGCGTCGGCCCACGCGCGCTCGGCGGCGGGGCCCGCTGCTGCTCCGGTGCCCGGCGCAGGGACGCTCACGTGCGCGTGCCGGGCGGCAGCGCCGTGGCGGGCACGGGCGCACCGAAGCGGGTGCGCACCCCGGGCGAGCAGAGGACGGAGTCGGGCGCCCGGTCGGCCACGCCGTGCAGGCCGGCGGCGGCGAGCAGCCCGTCGTCCAGGCCCAGCAGCTCCGCCCGGTGCAGGGGCCACGGCTCGTGGGTGTTCGGGACGTGGACCAGCCGGCCGGCGATGCGGGTGTGCAGGCCGTAGCGGGCGGTGAGGAACTCCGCGAGGCCGGCGTCCGGGTCGTCGGGCGGCAGCGGCGCGCCGAGCCGGACCGTCGCGGTGGACGACGCCCCCCTCGGCCCCGGCCACAGGCGCCTGCTCGCGTAGCGGAGCACGTCGCCCTCGCGCGAGCCGGTCATCCGGGCCCAGGCGTACGGCAGGGCGAACACGGCCCGGGCACCCAGGACGACGCCGAGCCGCTGGGCGTCGAGGGAGCAGAAGGCGACGTCCCGCCGGCCCTCGGCGTCCACGGTGTACGTGCGGACGTTCCACTCCACGAACGAGCCCAGCCACGGCACCCCGGGCAGCCGGCCGGGCCCGGCGTCGAGCAGGCGGAACGGGATGAGGCCCACCCAGGCGCTGCCGTCGTAGGTGTCGACGGCGCAGCCCCGAGGCACGAGCGGCTCGACGTCGGCGACGGGCACCCGCCAGTGCAGGAACACGAGGTCCGCCCACCGCTGCCCCATGATCGGCGCCCCGGCGAGCGGCGGTGCGGCCGGGCTGACGGGACGCAGGTCCACCACGCCCGCGACGGTAGCCCCGAGGAGTCGCGGCGGCCCGGCGGGGTAGGAGCCCGGCATGCCCTCCCCGCCGCCACGGACCCCGCGCACGGTCACGGACCTGGTCACGGACGCTGCGGCCGGCGCCGCCGCGGGGGCCCTGGCGACCGTGCCCATGAGCGGGCTCATGCTGCTGGCCCAGCGCCTCGGCCTCATGGGGGTGCAGCCGCCGAGACGGATCACCGACGCTGCCCTGGGCACCGTCGGCGCACGGCCGTCCGAGCGGGCGCGACGGGCCCTGACGGCGCTGGACCACCTGGCCTTCGGTGCCGGTGCCGGTGCGGTGTTCGCCGTGCTCCAGCGGGCGGTCCCCCGGGCCGTGCCGCGGCCGCTGCTGGGTGCCGCCCACGGGCTGCTGGTCTGGGCCGTCTCCTACGCCGGCTGGGTCGCGGCCGCCGGCATCATGCCGCCGGCCCACCGCGACCGGACGGACCGGCAGACCGCGATGGTCGCCGCCCACCTGGTCTACGGCTCGGTCCTCGGTGCGGCCACCGCCCGCCTGCTGCGCCCGCACGCGCCGACCCCGCACGCGCCGACCACGGGGCCGCGGCCGGTACCGTAGGGCGCGTCGCCCGGGCCGGTCTGAGCCGTCACGGACGGTACGCGGGCGTAGCTCAATGGTAGAGCCTCAGTCTTCCAAACTGATGGTGCGGGTTCGATTCCCGTCGCCCGCTCCGCGCTCTCCCATGGCCCACCGGCCCGACCCGGCCCGGGACCCCGCGTCGCCGCCGGGTCCCGGGTCCGGGGCTCAGCGGCCCGAGGCGAAGAGCTCCGCCACCTCGGCGGCACCCAGGGCGCGGTCGTAGGCGTGCACCTGGTCGAGCGCGCCGGGCCACGGGTCCACGGCCCGGCCGTCGAACTTCGCCCGCCCCACGGTCAGCGGGCCGTCCGAGACGTCGCCGGCGGCGCACGAGGTGAACGACCCCTGGCGCTGCCCGTCGACATAGAGCACGTACTCCCCGGTGGAGACGTCGCGCGTGCCGACCAGGTGGTACCAGCGCCCGACCACCGGCGCCTCCGTGCCCAGCGCCCGCTGCGAGGCGGTGCTGAACGCGAAGCGGTTCTCGGGTCCGGTCTTCTGCAGGAAGAACGCCGAGCGGACGGGGCCGTCCTGCGCCACCGCGGTCGTGAAGAAGCCCTCGCGGTCCAGCTTCACCCAGGCGGCGACGGAGAAGCTGCCCGTGGTGTCGACGACCGGCCCGGCGGTCTCCGCCCAGTCGTCGGTGCCGTCCAGCTGCAGGCCCGCACCGGTCCGCCCGGGCGACCAGGTGGCCCCGCCGCGCAGCGACAGGTCGGCGTCCCCGACCACGTCCTCGGCCACGTCCCCGGTGCCCTCGTCCGCCGGCCAGGAGCCGACGCCCTCCAGGCCCGGTGTCCCCGGCCCCGGGTCCGGCCGGGGCCCGCCCGTGCCGTCGGCGGAGGCGGTGACCTCCTCGTTGACGGCCCGGACCCGCGCGAAGTCCATCTTCTCGACCTCGCGGTCGTAGGTGACGAAGCCGTTGACCTCGGCCTCGACGTCCGTCAGCTGGGTGTAGATGCTCCCGGACAGCGCGCAGCTGCTGGCGAGGGACTGCAGGTCGCGGGCGACCTGGACGTACCGGTCCGTCAGCTGCTCGCTGCTGGTGGTCAGCTCGTAGGCGAACGAGCGGCCGTCCTTGAACCACTCGTGCTCCGCGCCGGTCTTGAGGCCCAGGCCGCCGTGCTCGCCGTCGACGGCCGCCCGGGTGGCGTCCGGCTGCGGCGAGGCGGGACCGACGTACTGGTGGAAGTCGACGATGTCGCCGCGGCCGGAGTCGCCGAGGGAGTCGCAGCAGTTGACCCCGGAGTGGGCGTCGACGAGCCGGGTCGGGTCCTGGGCCTTCACCTCGTCGGCCAGGCGGCCGGTCTCCTCGCGGGACCACTCGCCCCAGCCCTCGTTCATCGGCACCCAGGCGACGATCGAGGTCCAGCTCTTCTTCTCGCGGACCATCTCGTCGAGCTCGGCCTCGAACTGCTGCTGCGCGGCGACCGGGGGGCGGCCTCCTGTCCTCATGGACGGCATGTCCTGCCAGACCATGAGGCCGAGCTCGTCGGCGTGGTGGTACCAGCGGTCCGGCTCCACCTTGATGTGCTTGCGCACGGTGTTGAAGCCGAGCTCCTTGTGCAGCTCCAGGTCCGACCGCAGCGCCTCGTCGGTCGGCGCGGTGCTGAGCCCGTCGGGCCAGAAGCCCTGGTCGAGCGTCGCGTTGTGGAACAGGACCTCGCCGTTGAGCGTGATCCGGTTCCTGCCGTCCTCGCCGGGGGCGATCGCGATCTCGCGCAGGCCGACGTAGGAGCCGACGCTGTCGACGACCCTGGTGCGGTCCAGCACGCGGACCCGGAGGTCGTAGAGGGTCGGGGTGTCGGGGGTCCAGAAGCCCGCGCCCGGCATGGGGAGCGTGAGCGGGACGTTCGGGGCGCCGGTGACCCGGCCCACCACCCGGCCGGTGCCGCGCTCGGTGGCGACGACGTCGACGCGCTGCCGCGAGGCGCCGGGGACCTGCACCGTCACCGCGACGGACGAGGTGTCGACGTCGGGGACCAGGTCGACGCTCTCGACGGCCGCCGCGGGTCGCGGCTCCATCCACACCGTCTGCCAGATGCCCGAGCTGCCCTGGTAGAAGATCCCGCCGTCACCGCGCTCGCGCTGCTTGCCCACGGGCTGCCAGGTCTGGTCGGTGAGGTCCTCGACGCCGACGACGAGCTCCTGCGGGCCGCTGCGGGTGAGCAGGTCGGTGACGTCGACGGAGAACTTGTCGTAGCCGCCGCGGTGCCCCGTGGCACGACGGCCGTTGACGTAGACGGTGGCGTCGTAGTCGACCGCCCCGAAGTGCAGGACGAGGCGCTGCTGGGTGGCGCGGGTGCCGACCCCCCAGCCCGCGGGGACCTCGAAGGTGCGCCGGTACCACATCCGGTCCATCGACCGCTGGATGCCGGACAGCGCCGACTCGACCGGGTAGGGCACGAGGACGCGCTCCTCGAGGTCCTCGCCG
Organism: Aquipuribacter hungaricus; assembly: GCF_037860755.1. NCBI lineage: Bacteria > Bacillati > Actinomycetota > Actinomycetes > Micrococcales > Intrasporangiaceae > Aquipuribacter > Aquipuribacter hungaricus. The sequence continues at coordinate 22,163 of NZ_JBBEOI010000013.1, forward strand.
AACGGCAGGCCGTCGCCGAAGCGGGAGGGCTCGCGGAGCTGCCAGACGCCGTTGAGGTTCTGCCAGCGCTCGCGGGTGAGCTGCGGCCGCGGGTACTCCGGCAGCGCGTTCGCGGGGCCGACCTCGGCTGTCCAGCGGGTCGCCAGCGGCGGGACCTTCTTCTCGTACGCCGGCGCCGCCGCCGTGGCGGGGCCGGCACCGGAGACGAGGCCGCCGAGCACGAGCGCGACGGCCGTGGCGAGCGCGGCGGTCCGGGGTGCGGGCCGGCGCCGGGGACGTGGTCCGGCGGTGGGGGGACGGGGCATGCGGACGTCTCCTGCTCGTGCGGGGCGTCGACAGAGCCCGGCGGCAGCGGCAGAGGAGCCTGCCGCCGCCCGTCGACCCCCCGTCGGCTCGCGCCGTCGCGAGCACCCCTATCCCAGGCCCCCGGGCCCACCCTGTCAACGCCCTGCCGACAACCCGTCACAGCCTGTCCTTCTGCGGCGCCGGCCTGCACCTCCCACGGGCTCGTGGCGGACCTCCGGTCGGGCCACGTCCGGCCACGAGCTCGTCGGCGTCCTCGACGAGGTGGGCCTGGGGTCGAGACCCGCCCGTCGTCGCGCTCCGTGGGTGGTCGGGGCGGTGCTCGCGCTGGCCGTCGCGGGCCGGCTGCGGCGCGCGCGGCGGGCCCGCAGCGGTGAGGTCCCCGTGTGACGTCTGTGTGACGGCTGATGACCGGGGGCCGCAGGACCTTCCCGCAGGACCCGCCGACGCAGTACAACCGACCATGTCCAGCGACACGACGGATGCGAGCACGAGCCCCCCGACCGAGGGGCTGACCCGGTCCATCACCGGTCGGCTGCTGTTCTTCTACGTCCTGGGCGACGTGCTGGGGTCCGGCGTGTACGTCCTCATCGGCCTCGTGGCGGGCGCGGTCGGGGGCGCGTTCTGGATCGCGTTCGCCGCCGGCGTCGCGCTGGCCACGATCACCGGCCTCGCCTACGCGGAGCTGGCGACGAAGTTCCCGCAGGCCGCGGGCGCCTCGCTGTACGTCGGCAAGGCGTTCAAGAACCCGGCGCTCACCTTCCTGGTGACGATCTGCTCGCTGTCGGCGGTGTTCGCCGCCTCGGGCTCCCTGGCCACGGGCTTCGCGCGGTACTTCGGCTCGGTGTTCGGCCTCGTGCCGACCCTGCTCGTCACCCTGGTGTTCATCGCCCTGCTCACGCTGGTCAACTTCGTCGGCATCACCGAGTCCGTCGTCGTCAACCTCGTCATGACCATCGTCGAGGTGACCGGGCTCGTCGTCGTGGTCGTCATCGGCATCCTCGTCGTCGCCCGCGGCGACACCGACTTCTCGGTCCTCACGTCGTTCACCGCCGAGGGCAACCCGGTCTTCGCCGTGGTCGCGGGCGTCGCGCTCGCGTTCTTCGCCATGACGGGCTTCGAGAACGCGGCCAACGTCGCCGAGGAGACCATCGACCCGTCGCGGAACTTCCCGCGGGCCCTCATCGGCGGCATGCTCGCGGCCGGCGTCATCTATGTCCTCGTGGCCGTGTCCGCCGCCCTCGTCGTGCCGGTCGCCACGCTCGCGGGCGCCGACGCCGCGCTGCTGGAGGTCGTCCGCGCCGACGTCCTCCCGGGACCGGTCGGCGTGATGCTCACGATCTTCGCCTTCATCGCCATGGTGGCCATCACCAACACGACGCTGGTGTCCGTGGTCACCCAGTCCCGCATCCTCTACGGCATGGCGCGGGTGGACGTCGTGCCCGCGGTGTTCGCCAAGGTGCACCCCACCCGCCGCAGCCCCTACGTGGCGCTGCTGTTCAGCGCGGTCGTCGTCGGCGTGCTGCTCGTCCTCGGCGACCTGGTGACCCGGGCGGGCGGCGCCGACCTGGTCGGCCGGCTCGCCACGGTCACGGTGGTGTTCCTGCTCTTCATCTACGCCCTCGTCATCGTCTCGGCCCTACGGCTCCGCAACGAGGTCGGGTCCGGGGACTCCTACCGCGCCAACACCGCGCTGCTGTGCGTCGGCGTGGTCGGCAACGCCGTCCTGCTCGTCTACGTCGTCGTCGACGACCCCGGCTCGCTGTGGTGGGTGGCCGGCCTGCTGGCCCTCGGGGCCGTCCTGTACCTGGCCCAGCGCGTGGTCGCCGGCCGCCGCACGGCCACCCTCTCGACGGACCGGAGGTCCTGACGTGCACGTCATCGTGGCGACCGACGGGTCGCGCCAGTCCTTGCTCGCCGCCCAGCAGCTCATGGCCATCGCCGACGTCTCCAAGGTCACCTCGGTGTCGGTGGTCGCCGTGGTGAGCCCGCTGGCGACCGTGCCGTTCGCCAACGAGCTCGGCGGGGAGGGCGACGACCCGGCGGGGGCGGCGCTGAGCTTCCGCGCCGAGGCGCACGCGGCCACCGGCGTCGTCATGGCCGCGCTGCAGGACTGGGGCGCGGCGCAGGTGGACCGGCGCGTCCTCAGCGGGTCCCCGGCGGCGGAGATCGTGCGGGCGGCCAAGGAGTCCTCGGCCGACCTCATCGTCGTGGCCAGCGGCAGCGGCGGCCTCAGCGACACCATCCTGCTGGGCAGCACCGCACAGCGGGTGCAGCACTCCGCCCCCTGCCCGGTGCTCGTCGCGCGCCCCAAGGCCTGACGGCCTGCACCGGCGAGGCCTGCCGGGGCGGCCTCCGTACCCTCGGAGGGTGAGCACCTCGCCCTCCCCCACCTCGCCGTCCGCCACCTCGTCGTCGGTCACCGTCGCCCTCGAGCACCGCTTCGCCGACGAGCTGCCGGAGATGGCCGTGGCGTGGCAGCCCGCGCCCGCGCCCGGGCCGCGGCTGCTCGTGCTCGACGAGGGGCTCGCCGCCGAGCTGGGGCTCGACCCGGCCTGGCTGCGCAGCGAGGACGGCGTCCGGCTGCTCACCGGCGAGCGCGTGCCCGAGGGCGCCCTGCCGGTCGCCCAGGCGTACTCCGGGCACCAGTTCGGCGGGCTGTCCCCGCGCCTCGGCGACGGCAGGGCGCTGCTGCTGGGCGAGCTCGTCGACCGCCACGGGCGGCTGCGCGACCTGCACCTCAAGGGCTCCGGCCGCACCCCGTTCGCCCGTGCCGGGGACGGCCTGGCCGCCGTCGGGCCGATGCTGCGCGAGCACGTGGTCGCCACGGCCATGCACGCGCTCGGCATCCCGACGACCCGGTCGCTGGGCGTGGTCGCGACCGGGCGCCAGGTGCGCCGCGAGACCTGGCTGCCGGGGGCCGTGCTGGCCCGGGTGGCCTCCAGCCACCTGCGCGTCGGCAGCTTCCAGTACGCCGCGCTCACCCGCGACGACGACCTGCTGCGCCGCCTCGTCGACGTGGCCGTGCGGCGCCACCACCCGCAGGCCGCCGACGCCCCGCGCCCCGCCCTGGCGCTGCTCGAGGCGGTCGTCGCCGTCCAGGCCGACCTGGTCGCCCGGTGGATGCTCGTCGGCTTCGTCCACGGCGTCATGAACACCGACAACATGACCGTGTCCGGGGAGACCATCGACTACGGCCCCTGCGCGTTCATGGAGGCTTTCGACCCGGGCACCGTCTACAGCTCCATCGACACCGGCGGCCGCTACGCCTACGGCAACCAGCCCGTCGTCGCCGCGTGGGACCTCGCCCGGCTCGCCGAGGCGCTGCTCCCGCTGCTGGGCGACGACGAGGACGAGGCCGTGGCGGCGGCCACGGCCGTGCTCGACGGCTTCCGCGCCCGCTACGCCGCCGCCTGGCACGCCGGGATGCGCGCCAAGCTCGGGCTGCCCGCCGGCACGGACGACGGCGTCGCCGGGGCGCTGGCGGAGGACCTGCTCCCGCTCCTGCAGGCAGGCCGGGTCGACCACACGTCCTTCTACCGGCGCCTGGCCGACGTCGGGCGGGCCGGCAGCCCGGTCGTCGTCGCGGCGGCGACCCTGTTCCCCGCCCTGGAGGACGCCGACGCGGTGGCCGGGGCGCAGGCCTGGGTCTCCCGCTGGCAGGCCACCGGACCGGACGCGGAGGCGATGGACCGGGTCAACCCGGTGTACGTGCCCCGCAACGCCCTGGTCGAGGAGGCGCTCGACGCCGCCACCGCGGGCGACCTCGGTCCGCTGACGACGCTGCTGGAGGCGGTGTCGTCGCCGTTCGACCGGCGCGCGGGCCTGGAGCGGTACGAGCTGCCGTCCCCCGGAGGCGCCGACGGCTACGTGACGTTCTGCGGGACCTGAGCCGCCGGTCGCAGCCCGGCCGCGACGCTCGCGGCCGCCACCGCGGTGGTGACCGGGATCGCCAGGATCATCCCGATGGACCCCACCGCGGTGCGGGCGATCTCCTCGGCCACCGCGCCGGAGGTGAGGACCTGCTCCAGCGGCTGGTCGTAGAGCCCCAGCAGCAGCATGGTGGGCAGCGCGGCGCCCGCGTACGCGAAGGCGATCGTGTACACGGTGGAGGCCAGGTGGTCCCGGCCCACCCGCATCCCCGACCGGAACAGCTCGCCGAAGCGCGCCGCCGGGGCGAGGGCCCGGATCTCCCAGACCGCCGACACCTGCGTGATGGTGACGTCGTTGAGGATGCCGAGCCCGGCGACCACGAGCCCGCAGAGGATGATCCCGCGCAGGTCGGTGCCGGTGGTCAGCGCGCTGAGCTCGTAGGCGTCCTCGTCGGTCAAGCCGTCGAGGCTGGCCGCCGAGGACGCCCAGACGGCCAGGCCGGTGGTGGCGAGCAGGCCGAACACGGTCCCCACGAGGGCCGCCGTCGTCCGGGTGGAGAAGCCGTGCGCCAGGTAGAGGACGACGGTCAGGAGCGGGACCGACACGCACAGCGCCACGAGGACGGGGCTCTCGCCCTGGCGCAGCGCCGGCAGGACGACGTAGGCCAGCGCCACGTACGTGAGCGCGAGGCCCGCCACCGCGGCGGCCCCCTGGGCGCGGCCGACGGCGACGACGAGCAGGACGAAGCCGACCGCGAGCGCGACGAGGGCCCGCGACCGGTCCGCGTCCACCCAGGAGTAGACGACCTGGTCCGGGTCGGCCTCGACGACGGTGCCCTCGACGGAGACGGTGGCGTTGCGGCCGAGCACGACGCGCTCCCCCGGCTCGACGCCGGCGGTGAACACCTGCGGCGCGAGGGGCACCTCGACGACGTCGCCCTCCTCCGGGCCCGACAGCAGGCGCACCGAGGCGCTGGCGCACAGCACCGACAGCGGGACCGAGCCGTCCTCGAGCAGGTCGGCCGGAGCGCCCTCGCACACCTCGCCGGCGGAACCGAGGACCTCGCCGCGCACCTGGACGTTGTCGGACATGTCGACCAGGGGCCCCGTCCCCGCCACGGCCGCGTCGGCGGAGGGCCACAGCACGGCGAGGCCGACGAGGCTGCCGAGCACGAGCGGCAGCAGGATCCCGAGCATGACGACGAGGGGCCGCCGGCTGGCGACCGACCCGTCGCCGGCGTCGGGGCCGTGGCGCCCGCTCACCGGCGTCCGGTCACGGGGAGGGGGCTCACGTCGGTCGTCGTCACGGCGCACAGTGTGCCCAGCCGGGGCGCGTGCCTGCCCCAGACGGTGCGACGGGCCGTGCTGGGGGAGGATCGGCGCATGGACCCAGGGGCGCACGCGCAGCCCGGGGACGCCGGGGCCGCCGTCCCGCGCTCGCTCACCCTGCCCCCCGACCCGGCGTCGGCCGCCCGTGCCCGGGCGATGCTGCGGCAGGTGCTCGACGCCGCCGGCCGGCAGGAGTGGCTGGACACCACGGAGCTGGCCTGCAGCGAGCTCATCACCAACGCGATCGTCCACGCGCACACGGAGATCGTCGTCACCGTCACGGTCGGCCCCGACGAGGTGCTCGTCGAGGTGCGCGACTCCAGCCCGATGCTGCCGGTGCAGCGCTCCTACGACAGCTACGCCACCACCGGGCGCGGCATGGGGCTGGTGGCCGTCCTCGCGGCCGAGCACGGCATCCGCGACGCCGGCCCGCACGGCAAGACGGCGTGGTTCGTCGTGCGCGGGACGCCGGACGCCGGCGACGGCGACGACCTGCTGGCGGCGTGGGACGACTCCGCCTGGGACGAGGCCACCCGCGACGCGGTGCAGGCGAGCGCCCGCGAGGAGGACCCGGCCGGCGCGGAGGTCGTCCTCCTCGGCATCCCGCCCACGCTGTGGTTCGCCGCCCGCGAGCACCACGACGCGATCCTCCGCGAGCTCATGCTCCACCTGGCCACGGACCACGCGGGGCTGCACGAGCCCGGCTCCCCCGACAGCCCGGACGGCACGGACGGCACGGCTGCCGCCGTCGACCTCGCGGCCGCCGACCTGGCCCGCAGCACCATCTCCACCGCCCTGTGGGCCGCGGTCGACGCCCGCCTCGGCCCCCGGCCGGCGGGCACCCGGCTCCCCGCGCCCACCGACCGCGCGTCGCTCGCGCTCGAGCCGTACGACCTCCGGCTGCGCGTCCCGGACGAGGTGGCCGCCGCCTTCCCCCGCCTGAAGCAGGTCCTCGACCTCGCCGAGCTGCTCGCCGCCGAGGGCCGGCTGTTCGTGCGCCCCGCCCTGCCGGAGGTCGTGGCGGTGCGCGACTGGGCGTGCGGCCAGGTCGTCGCCCAGCACGGCGGGGCCCGGCCCGAGGCCTGGGAGGGTGCCGCGCACGATCGCTTCGTCGCCGCCGGCGTCCCCGTGCCGCGTGCGCACCCGGAGTGGGACACCGCCGAGGTCCGCTCCTCCCCCCGGGCGGTCGTGGCTGCCGACGACGCCGGCCGCGTCGTCGCGGTGAGCCCGTCGATGGCCGCCCTGGTCGGGTGGGACGTCGGCGACCTCGCCGGGCAGCGGATCGTCGCGCTGGTGCCCGCCCGGCTGCGCGAGGCGCACGTGGCCGGGTTCACCCGCCACCTCGCCACGGGCGAGACGGTCATCCTGGGCCTCCACGTGACGCTGCCCGTGCTGCACGCGGACGGGCACGAGGTCGCCTGCCGGGTGCTCATCGAGCCCGCACCCGGCGCCCCCGAGGGCACCGGCCGGTTCCTGGCGTGGTTCGACCCCGCCGGCGACAGCGGCGGGGGCCTCGGGTGACCGCCCTCCCGGTGCTGGACGTCGCCGCGCTGCGGGCCCGGTTCCCGCAGCTCGTCGGGGGGTCCGCGCACTTCGACGGCCCCGGCGGGACGCAGACCCCCGACGTCGTCGCCGACGCGGTGCGCGCCACCCTGCTGGCCCCCCTGGCCAACCGGGGCACCCTGACGCGCGCGGCCCGCAACGCCGAGGCCGTCGTCCAGGGCGCCCGGGCCGCCCTGGGCGACCTGCTCGCCGTCCCGGCGCAGACGGTCGTCGTCGGCCGCAGCGCCACCCAGCTCACCTTCGACCTGGCGCGGACCCTGTCGGCCGGCTGGGGGCCCGGCGACGAGGTGGTCGTCACGCGCCTGGACCACGACGCCAACGTCCGCCCCTGGGTGCGCGCCGCCGAGGCCGTCGGCGCCACCGTGCGCCGGGTGCCCTTCGACCCCGCCACCAGCGAGCTGGTCCCCGAGGACGTCGCGGCGCAGCTGTCCCCGCGCACCCGCCTGGTCGCCGTCACCGGCGCCTCGAACCTGCTCGGCACCCGCCCCGACCTGCCGGCCGTCGCGGCGCTGGTCCACGAGGTCGGTGCCCTGCTCCACGTCGACGGCGTGCACCTGGCCCCGCACGCCGTGGTCGACGTGCCCGCCACGGGCGCGGACACCTTCGTCTGCTCGCCGTACAAGTTCCTCGGTCCCCACCACGGGGTGCTCACGGGCCGCGCCGGGCTCCTGGAGGAGCTGCGCCCCGACAAGCTGGACCCCAGCAGCGACGCCGTGCCGGAGCGGTTCGAGCTCGGCACGCTGCCCTACGAGCTGCTCGCCGGCACCACGGCCGCGGTCGACCTGCTGGCCGGCCTCGTGCCCGCCCCCGACGGGACGGACCGCCGCAGCCGGCTCGTGGCGTCGATGGGCGCCGTCGGACGGCACGAGGACCGGCTGCGCGCCCGCGCCGAGGACGGGCTGCGGGACCTCGGCGCCACCGTCCGGTCCCGGGCGGCCCGCCGCACCCCCACCCTGCTGTGCACCTTCGACGACCACCGGCCCGCCGACGTCGCCCGCGCGCTCGCGGCCGTCGGCGTCGACGCCCCGGCGGGGCACTTCTACGCCCAGGAGGCCTCGCGCTGGCTGGGGCTCGGCGACGAGGGCGGCCTGCGCGTCGGGATGGCGCCGTACACCGACGACGACGACGTCGACCGGCTGCTCGGCGCCCTGGCGGACGTCCTGCGCTGAGCGGCGGGGCTCAGCGGCCCCCGCGCTCCCGCGCCCGGCGCTCGAGGTCCGCCCGCTCGCGCCTCATCCGCTCGCGCGGGTCGTGGCCGGGGCCCAGGGCCGCCGGGCCCGCCACCGTGAGCAGGGCGTACTGGATGTTCCAGCGCACCCGGTACCAGAAGCCGAGCCTGCCGTCGTGGGCCATGCCGGGAGGGTAGTCCTCAGGCGAAGAGCTGCTGGCCGACCCAGCCGCCCTCGGGCGCCCCGGGCGGCACGGCGAACAGGCCCGAGCCGACGTGCTGGAGGTACTCCATGAGCCCGTCCTGCGCGGACATCCGCGTCTGCATCGGCACGTAGTGCGTCGCCGGGTCGCGGACGAAGGCGAGGAAGAACAGCCCGGCGTCCAGGCGCCCCAGCGGGGTGATCCCGTCGGTGTAGTTGTAGCCGCGCCGCAGCATCCGGACGCCGCCGTTGGTGCTCGGGTGGGCGAGGCGGACGTGCGCGTTCTCGGCGACCAGCGGGAGGCCGCCACGGCCGGCCATCGCCAGGTCCGGCTCGTCGTGCTCGGTGCCGCCGGACAGCGGCGCGCCCTCGCCCTTGGTCCGGCCGACGACGGCCTCCTGCTCGCGCAGCGACGTGCGGTCCCACGGCTCGATGGTCATGGCGATCCGCCGGGCGACCAGGTACGAGCCGCCGGCCAGCCACGCGGTCGAGGCGTCGGTGTCGGCGTCGGGGACCCAGACGTGCTCGGCGAGCGCGTCGTCCTGCTGGGCGGTGATGTTGGCGGTGCCGTCCTTGAACCCGAACAGGTTGCGGGGCGTCACCTGCTCGTCCGACGTGGTCGCCGTGCGGCCGAAGCCGAGCTGGGACCAGCGCAGCGAGGCGGTGCCGAAGGCGATCCGGGCGAGGTTCCGGACGGCGTGCACGGCGACCTGGGGGTCGTCGGCGCAGGCCTGGACGCAGAGGTCGCCGTCGCTGCGGGCCGGGTCCAGGGCGTCTGCCGGGAAGTGCGGCAGCCGCTCCAGCGACGCGGGCCGGCGGGCGGCCAGGCCGAAGCGGTCGGTGCCGTCGGCGGTCTGGAACAGGCCGGGCCCGAAGCCGATGGTGATCGTCAGCCCGGCGGGCGGCAGGTCCATCGCCTCGCCGGTGTCGTCCGGCGGCGCGTCGTAGGCGCCGGAGGCGGGGTCGCCCTCGCCGGCCGGTGCACCGCGGGTCATCCGCTCCGCCGCCACCGACCACGCCTGGAGCATGGCGACCAGGTCGTCGCGGCTGGTGGTCGTCACGTCGAAGGCGGCGAAGTGCAGGTGGTCCTGGGCGGGCGTGGTGATGCCGGCCTGGTGCGGCCCGTGGAACGGGTAGGCCGTGCCGTCGCCGGCGCCGCGGTCCGGGCGCAGGACGTCGTCCAGACCGGTGGCCGCCGCGGTCGCGGCGGCACCGACGCCCAGCGCGAGCCCCCCGGCACCGGCGCCGGCGAGGCCGAGCAGCCGGCGACGGCTGACGCCGCTCACGGACGGCACGCCACGGGCGCGGCAGCCATCAGGCCAGCACCGCCGAGGTCAGCCGCGACAGCGGCTCGGACAGGGCGTTGACCGCGTCGGACAGGCCGCGGACCTCGGCCTCGTCGAGCTCGGTGTACAGGACGTACCCGTCGCCGGAGCGCTGGGCGTCCAGCAGGACCTGCAGCTCGTCGAAGCGGGTCGCGATCTCGTCGGCGAGGGCCTCGTCCTTGGTCCGCAGCAGCGGCTCCAGGCCCTCGAAGCCGACCCGGGCGCCGTCGACGTTGCCCTGGAAGTCCCACAGGTCGGTGTGGGAGAAGAACTCCTCCTCGCCGGTGACCTTGCCGGTGGCGACCTCGTCGAGCAGACCCTTGGAGCCGTTGCCGATCTGGTCGGCGGTGAACGTCATGTCCCGGGTGCGGTCGTACAGCTCCTGGGTGTCCGCGACGAGCCGGTCGGCCATCTCGGTGCGGCCGGCGGTGTCCAGGCCGACGTAGCCGGCCTCGGCCTCGGCGGGCCACAGGTCCTTCTCCAGCCGGTGCCAGCCGGTGAACTCGTCGCCGGGGGCCAGGTCCGCCTCGCGGGCGTCCATGCTGGGGTCGAGGTCGCCGAAGGACTCCGCGACGGTCTCGATGCGCTCCCAGTGCAGCCGGGCGTCCGGGTAGAGCGCGCGGGCCTCGTCGTCGGAGCCGGCCACGTAGAGGTCCCGGAACTGCTGGGTCTTGGCCAGCAGCTGCTCGGTCTGGTCGCGGACGTAGGCGGCGTAGGCGGTGCTGGCCTCCTCGACGAGGACGGCCTCGTCGCCGGTCGGCGCCAGGTCCGCGCCGGAGTCGGTGACGGTGAACGCGGCGCGGATGCCGTCGCCGACCATGCCGGGCTTGCACGCGGTGAAGTACTCCCCCGGCGGGGTGGCCACGACGAGGTCGCGGGACAGGCCCGGGGCGATGTTCTCGACCTCGCCGACGATGCGCAGGCCGTCCTCGGCGAGCAGGTAGAACTCGGTGACCTCGTCGCCGGTGTTCGTCACGGCGAAGCGCAGGGTGCCCGAGGGCGCCTCGGTCTCCGAGACCTCGCAGGAGGAGTCGGTGGCGTCGACCGCGAGCGCCCCGGCCCCGGTGCCCTCGGAGTTGTCGGTGCAGCCGGCGAGCAGGACGAGCGAGAGCGCGGCCGGCACGGCGGCGGCGCGGCGCGCGGCGGGACGGAGCAGCACAGGGCGGAGCAGCGCGGGACGGACAGCTGTGGGACGGGCGTTCACGCCGTGACCTCCGAGGTCGTGGTGGGGGTGGCGGCGGCGGTGCCACCGGGGGCGGGACGGGGGCGGGGCCAGGCGCGGCGCAGGAACAGCGCCATGGTGGGCAGGACGTAGCCGACCCACGCGACGGCCTCGAGGACCGTGGTCGCCGGGGAGAAGTTGAAGACGCCCTTGAGCAGCACGCCGTACCAGGAGGTCGGCGGGACGACGTGGGAGACGTCGAAGGCGAGCGTGGTCAGGCCCGGCAGCACGCCGGCCTCCTGCAGGTCGTGGACGCCGTAGGCGAGCACGCCGCCGGCCACGACGACGAGGAAGGCGCCGGTGACGAGGAAGAACCGGGACAGGTCGATCCGCAGCGCGCCGCGGTAGACGAGGTACCCGAGCACGACGGCGGTGAGGATGCCCAGGGCCGCCGCGAGCAGCGGCGCAGAGCCGGCCCCGGCGGCGCCGGCGGTGGCGCGGGTGGCCGCCCACAGGAACAGCGCGGTCTCCAGGCCCTCGCGGCCCACGGCGAGCGCGGCGACGACGACGACGCTGCGGCGCCCGGCCTCGGCCGCCCGGTCGACCTGGCTGCGGAGCTCCCCGGAGATGGTGCGGGCGGCCGCGGCCATCCAGAACACCATCCACGTGACGAAGCCGACGGCGACGATCGACAGCGAGCCGCCGATGAGCTCCTGCGCCTCGAACGTCAGCCCGCGCGGGCCGTAGGTGAGCGCGGCGCCCACGCCCATGGAGACGAGCGCGGCCGCGGCGACGCCGGTCCACACCCAGGGCAGCAGGGCGCGACGGCCGCTGCGGACCAGGTAGGCCACGAGGATGCTGACGACGAGCGCCGCCTCGAGCCCCTCGCGGAGCCCGATCAGAAAGGTGCCGACCACCGTGACCCATTCCCGTGAGGGTTGCCTTACCTGACGGGTGGACGGTACGGCACGGCAGGCGGTGGGGTCGACCGGGGGTCACTGCCTCCAGACGACGACCACGGTCCGGTCGTCGTCGGCACCCGCGCGGGGCGCGTCGACGCCGGCCTCGGCCGCGCCGGCGAAGCCGCGCCGCACGTGGCGCACCAGCTGCCCGGTGAGCCGGTCCAAGCCGTAGGCCAGGTCCCGGCCGCGGTTCTCCACGACGCCGTCGGTGTAGAGGACCATCGCGTCGCCGCGCTGCAGCCGGCCGCGGACCTCGGCGTACCCGCCGCCCGCGAGCAGCCCCAGCGCCGGCTCCTGCACCGCGGGGACGACCTCCCACGCACCCGAGCCCGCCCGGTGCTGCACGGGCGGCGGGTGCCCGGCGGTGCGGACCGCGTACTCCCCCGTCGCCGGGTCGAGGACCAGGTGCAGCGCGGTCGCGAAGCCCTCCTCCCACTCCTGGCGCAGCAGGTAGGCGTTGGCCGCGGGCAGGAACTCCGCGACCCGGGAGCCGGCGAGCAGCCCGCTGAGCCCGCCGGACAGCAGCAGCGCGCGCGTCCCCGCGGCCTGGCCCTTGCCGGACACGTCGACGACGACGACCTCGAGCGCGCCGGCCCAGTCGACGTCCTGCGGGCCGAGCTCCCGGGAGCGGCCGGTGCTGGGGCGCACGACGGACAGGACGAAGTCGCCGGAGAACCCCTCCCCGTTGGCCGAGCGCTGGGCGACCTCCATCCGGACGCCGTCCGGCAGCCGTGCCGGCAGGGCCTGGGCGCGCAGCCGGTCGCGGAGGTCCACGAGCATCTGCTGGCCGGTGTTGCCCTGGACGCCGAGCACCTCGCGGGTGCGGACGAACCCGGCCATGAGCACGGCGCTCAGCACGATGATGACGACCACCCCGGGCGTCACCTTGTACTCCGTGCTCCACCGCAGCAGCCCGGAGACGGCGACGCACGCGGCGATCACCGGGTACAGCAGCAGCAGGTACCTCAGCTGGAGGAAGTAGCCCGCCAGCAGCACGAGCAGCACCGCCGACGCGGTGGGCACCCACGTGACGAACGTGCCGCTGGCCACGGCGAACAGGACGCTGAGGCCGGCGAAGACGAGGAAGACCGCGGGCTGGTTGTGGGGCCATCCCCCGGTCCAGCCGGCCGCCCTCGCGCGCACGGCGGCAGCACGGGACCGGGGCACGCGGCGAGCCTAGGGGCCGGTGCCGCCCGCAGCGAGGACCGCGAGCGTGACGCACCGGGCACGCTGCGTCCTCACCCGTCCGGGGGCCGACCGGTCAGGCGGCCTGGCAGACGGGGCACCAGTACAGCCGCCGGCCGACGAGGTCGGCGACCTGCACCGGGGTCCCGCAGAGCCGGCACGGCAGGCCGTGGCGGCGGTAGACGTAGAACCGGTCCTCGCGGCGCGCCTGCCCGCTCACCCGGTCCCGGTGCTGCCGCTCGGTGGTGACGATGTGGCCCGCCCGCACCCCGGCGCGCATGAGCACGACCAGGTCGTCCCAGACGTGCTGCCAGTCCGCCTCGGCCACGGCGCTGCCGGGCAGCATCGGCGCCAGGCCGGCCCGGAACAGCACCTCGGCGCGGTAGACGTTGCCGACGCCCGCCAGGACGGACTGGTCCATGAGCAGCGCCGCGACCGCCTGGCGGGACCGGTGCACCCGCTCCCAGGCGCGCTCCGGCTCGGCGTCCTTGCGCAGCGGGTCCGGGCCCAGGCGCGCGAGCAGCGCAGCGCGGCCGGCGTCGTCCATGAGCTCGCACGCGGTGGGGCCGCGCAGCTCGGCCCAGGCCGGCTCGTCGCCGGGCCCGACCAGCCGCAGCCGGAGGGCGCCGCGGGGCTCGGGCGGCTCGCCGGTGCCGAGCAGCCACTTCCCGTACAGCCCCAGGTGGACGTGGAGGAACCGGTCGCTGCCGGGCGGGGCGTCGAAGCGCAGCAGCAGGTGCTTGCCCCAGGCCTCGGCCCGGTCCATGACCAGCCCGTCGATGGCGGCGGCGCCCGCGGCGAAGCGGCCCTGCGGGCTGTCGGCCCGGAGCTCGACGCCGCCGAGGTGGGCGGACAGCTGCCGGGCGGACCGGTGGACGGTGTGGCCCTCGGGCATCAGGCGGTGCCGGGGGCCGGGCGGCGGCGGGCGCCCGCGGGGTGGGGTCGGCTCACGCGGGCAGCGGCGGCAGCTCGCCGTCGCTCTCCCACCGGCTCAGCTGGTCGATGCGGCGCTGGTGGCGCGGGTCGCCGCTGAAGTCCTCGGCGAGGAACGCCCGGACGAACCCGGTCGCCTCCTCCGCCGTGTGCATCCGGGCGCCGACGGAGACCACCTGCGCGTCGTTGTGCTGGCGGCCGAGCCGGGCGGTCTGCTCCGACCAGGCGAGCACGGCGCGCACGCCGGGCACCTTGTTCGCCGCGATCTGCTCGCCGTTGCCCGAGCCGCCGACGACGACGCCGAGGCTGCCGGGCTCGTCACGGGCGCCCAGGGCCGCCCGCAGGCAGAAGGGCGGGTAGTCGTCGGCGGGGTCGAGCACGGCGGGACCGTGGTCGACGACGTCGTGGCCGTCGTCGGTCAGCGCCTGCACGAGGTGCTGCTTGAGGTCGAAGCCTGCGTGGTCGGACCCGATGTGGACTCGCACGGGTGGCATTGTGTCGGACGTGCGGGTGGTCGGGGTCGACGGGGTCCGGGGCCGGTGGCTCGCGGCGCTCGTCTCGCTCGACCCCGAGGGGTCCGCGCCGGCCACGGTGACCTGGGACCTGGGCAGCGCGGCCGCCGTGCTCGGTCCCGCGGCCGGGGAGGACGTCGCCGCGGTGGGCATCGACGTGCCGGTCGGGCTGGTCCCCGCCGGCCACCGGGAGGCCGAGCAGCAGGCCCGGGCGCTCCTGGGCGGCTCGGCCAGCAGCGTCTTCGCCACCGCCCCGCAGCCCGCCCTCGCGGTCGCCCGGCGCCTCGGCGGC
>NZ_JBBEOI010000014.1 GCF_037860755.1 Aquipuribacter hungaricus
GCCCGCCCGCCCGCCGGGGCCGCCGCGCCCGCCGACGCCGCCCCGGAGGCCACCCCGGCCGCTGCCCCCGACCTCACCGCAGACCCCACCGCGGACCTGGTGGCCGGCGACCCCGCGGGCCCGCTCGCGGGGATGCCCGGGCTGCTGGGCGTGGACCACGTCGGCGTCGCCGTGCCCGACCTCGAGGCCGCGGTGGAGTGGCACACCCGGGTGCTGGGCCTCGTGGTCGTCCACCGCGAGACCAACGACGAGCAGCAGGTCGAGGAGGCCATGCTCGCCGCGCCCGGCTCGCCGCCCGGCGCCGCCCAGGTGCAGCTGCTCGCCCCGACCGACCCGGGCTCGACGCTCGCCCGCTTCCTCACCAGGTCCGGCCCCGGCCTGCAGCAACTGGCCTACCGGGTGCAGGACGTGGTCGCGGCCGCGGCGCACCTGCGGGCGCACGGGGTCCGGGTGCTGTCGGAGGAGCCGCGGCGCGGCACCGCGGGCAGCCTGGTCGTGTTCGCCCACCCCAAGGACTGCGGCGGCGTCCTCGTGGAGCTCGTGCAGCCTGCGCGAGCACCGGACGGCACGGACGTCGGCGTCTAGTCTCGGGACAGACCCCGGCACCACCGACGAGGAGCCCCGCCTGTGAGCGACCCCAGTACCAGCCCGTTCGCCGTCGTCATGCGCGGGTACGACCGCGGCCAGGTGGAGGCACGCCTCGGCCAGCTCGAGCGCTCCCTGCGCGAGGCGCGCTCCCGGGTGGAGGAGCTGGACGCCCGCTCCCTCGCCCAGGCCGGCGAGCTCGCCGAGGCCCAGCGCCAGCTCCACGAGGGCGAGCGCCCGTCGTACTCCGGGCTGGGGTCGCGCATCGAGCAGCTGCTCCGCCTCGCGGAGGAGCAGTCGTCGGACATGGTCGCCCAGGCCACCGAGCACGCCGAGGAGCTCCGGGCCCAGGCGCGCCTGGAGGTCGCCGAGCTGCGGGCCTCCACCGAGAACGCGCTCGCCGAGAGCCACGCGACCCTGTCCCGGCAGGCGCAGGAGACCCTCGACGCCGCCCGCGACGACGCCGACCAGCTGCGCGCGGACGCCCAGCGCCGCGCCGACGAGCTGGTGCAGGAGGCCGAGCAGCACGTCGCCCGGATCCTGTCCGCCGCCGACCAGGACGCCGCCGAGCGCCGCTCGGGTGCCGACCGTGACGTCGCCCGGCTCCGCGCCACCGCCGAGCGCGAGGCGACCGAGGTCCGCGTCGGCGCCCAGCGCGACGCCGACGACGTCCGCTCCGCCGCCAAGCACGACGCCGACACCATGCGGGCCGAGGCGCAGACCCTGCTCGAGCGGGTCCGTGCCGAGACCGGGCAGCTGCGGGCGGACCTGGAGATGGAGCTCGCCCAGGCCCGCGAGGCGTCCGAGCGGGACGTCGCCGACCGGCACGACACCGCGGTGCAGACCGCGCAGGCCATGGTCAGGGACGCCGAGAACCGGGCGGCCGCCGCCGAGGACCGCGCCCGCAAGGCCGGCGAGGCCGCCGAGGTCACCCGCCGCAGCACGGACGAGCAGGCCAAGGCGCTGCTCGCCAACGCCCGCCGCAACGCCGACGAGGCCCTCGCCCAGGCGCGCCTGCACGCCGAGCGCGTGCTGTCCGAGGCACGCGCCGAGGCCGAGCGGACCCGCACGGGCGTCCAGCGCGAGGTCGACGACCTGGTCCGCCAGCGGGAGTCCGTCACCGGCCACCTCAACCAGCTGCGCACCCTGCTCGGCGGCGGCGGCGACGCCCCGGCGGCGATCGACCCGGCCGTCGGGCGCGGCGCGCTCACCGGCGGGCCCGCGGCGACCAGCGGTGCCGACGGCGGCAGCGGGACCGGCGGCGCGGGCGACGGCCGGACCGACGGGACGCTGCCCGGCGGCGACGACGTGGTCGACGGCGAGCTGGTCGAGCACGACGAGCAGACCGCGCAGCACGACGGCGCGCCGGAGCCCGTCGAGCACCGCTG
The DNA here is from genome assembly GCF_037860755.1 of Aquipuribacter hungaricus. Taxonomy (NCBI): domain Bacteria; kingdom Bacillati; phylum Actinomycetota; class Actinomycetes; order Micrococcales; family Intrasporangiaceae; genus Aquipuribacter; species Aquipuribacter hungaricus. The sequence goes on from NZ_JBBEOI010000014.1 coordinate 1,974, forward strand.
ACGTGCGGGCCCGCCCGGGCCGGCACGTGGCTACCGTGACCCGGTGAGCACGCGGACCACCACCGGCCCGGGACCCGAGCCCGCCGCCGAGGGCCCGCGGCCGGCGACCGCCGCGACGCGGGAGCCTCCGGCCGTGCCCGACCGCCCGACCGGACCGGCTGCGACCGTCGGACCCGACGGACCCGACGGCCCTGATCGGGACGTCGACCCGGTCACGGCCGCCGGGGCGGACGAGCCGACCACCGGCCCATCGGCTCCCGCGGAGGGCACCCGCACGGCACCGGTCGTCACCGTCTCCTCCGGCGGGCGCCACCTGTCCCCGTTCGCCATCGGGTTCACCGGCGCGATGGGCGTGCTGCTCGCCGTCGGGCTCGTGCAGGCCGTCGTGCAGGCGGGGCAGATCGTCACCCTGGTCTTCGCGGCGCTCTTCCTCGCGCTCAGCCTGGACCCGTTCGTCACCTGGCTGCAGCGGCACGGGCTCCGGCGGGGCGCGGCGGTCGCGGTGACGTTCGGCCTGCTCGTGGTCCTCGTCGGCGGGTTCGTCGCCTCGGTGGCACCGCTCGTGCTGTCGGAGTCCAGCCAGCTGCTGCGGGTGACGCCGATCTACGTCCGCCGGCTCGAGCAGACCGACCTGGCGCAGACCCTGGACACCCGCTTCGGCATCTTCGAGCGCATCAACACCGAGGTGGAGAACCGGCTGTCTTCCAGCTCGACCATCGACGCTCTCTTCGGCGGGGTGCTGGGCGCCGGGCGCGCCGTGGTCACCGGGGTGTTCTCGGTGCTGCTCGTCCTGGTCCTCACCCTGTACTTCCTGGCCTCCCTGCGCAGCATCACCTCCGGGGCCTACCGGCTGGTGCCCAGCAGCAGCCGCGAGCGCTGGCGCGAGATCGGCGACGAGGCGCAGCGCCGGGTGGGCGGCTACGTCCTCGGCCAGCTCGGCGTGGCCTCGCTCAACGGCGTGCTCGCGTTCCTCGTCATGACCGTGCTCGAGGTCCGGTACTCCGTCGCGCTCGCCTTCGCCGTCGGTGTCTGCGGGCTCATCCCGCTCGTCGGCGCCACCATCGGCGCCGTCCTCGCCTGCACCGTCGCGGCCCTCGGCGAGGGGAGCGACGGGATCGCGCTCGCCGTCTGGTTCCTCGTCTACCAGCAGGTCGAGAACTACGTGATCCTGCCGCGGATCATGTCCCGGACGGTGGCGGTGCCGAGCACGCTCGCGGTCGTGGCCGCGCTGCTCGGGGGCTCGCTGCTCGGCCTCATCGGCGCGCTCGTGGCGATCCCGCTCGCGGCCACCGTCCTGCTCGTGGTCCAGCGGGTGGTCTACCCGCGCCAGGAGCGTGCCTGAGCGTGCGCGCCCCGGTCACGGTCCGGTAGCGGTCCGCCCCGCCACCGTGGTGGTACGCCCCGTGTGCGCTATACATCCCGGGAGGCTGGCGCCGCCGCGACCGGGGACGCCGCTGCGACGAAGGAGTCGACGCATGCCCCACCGGCCCAGCGCCCACCACAGCGCCCCGCCCCCTGTCCCCACCCTCCCCGGGAGCCCCGCATGAGCACCGTCTCCGGCGACCGTCCGTCGCCCCGGTCCGACACCGGCATCCCCGCGCCGCCCGCGTCGCGGCGCAGCCCGCTCCAGGTCGCCGTCTGGGTGGCCGTCGCCGTCCTCGGCGGCGTCGCCTGGACCGTCCTGGCGCTGTCGCGCGGGGAGGAGGTGTCAGCCCTGTGGGTCCTGTTCGCGGCGCTGGCCTCCTACGCCATCGCCTACCGCTTCTACAGCCGCTTCATCGCCTACCGCGTCCTGCTCGTCGACGACACCCGCGCCACCCCGGCCGAGCGCCTGGACAACGGGGTCGACTACGAGGTGACCGACCGGCGCGTCCTGTTCGGCCACCACTTCGCCGCGATCGCCGGCGCCGGCCCGCTGGTCGGGCCCGTGCTCGCCGCGCAGATGGGCTACCTGCCGGGCACGATCTGGATCGTCGTCGGCGTCATCTTCGCCGGCGCCGTGCAGGACATGGTCGTCATGTTCTTCTCGATGCGCCGCAACGGGAAGAGCCTCGGCCAGATGGTCCGCGAGGAGATCGGGCCCGTGGGCGGCGTCGCGGCCCTCATCGCCGTGTTCGCCATCATGATCATCATCCTGGCGGTGCTCGCGCTCATCGTCGTCAACGCCCTCGCCGAGTCCCCCTGGGGCGTCTTCTCCATCGCGCTCACCATCCCGATCGCCCTGTTCATGGGCGTGTACCTGCGGGTCATCCGGCCCGGGCGGGTCATGGAGGCCACCGCCATCGGCGTCGTCCTGCTGCTGCTGGCCATCGTCGGCGGCGGGTACGTCGAGGCCTCGGGCCTGGCCGACGCGCTGACCCTGAGCAAGGAGACCCTGGTCGTCGCGCTCGTCGTGTACGGCTTCGTCGCCTCGGTCCTGCCGGTGTGGATGCTGCTCACGCCGCGCGACTACCTGTCGACGTTCATGAAGATCGGCGTCATCGTCCTGCTCGCCCTGGCCCTGCTGCTCGCCCGCCCGGTCCTGGCCAACGACGCCGTCAGCCAGTTCGCGATCGAGGGCAACGGGCCCGTCTTCGCCGGCTCGCTGTTCCCGTTCGTCTTCATCACCATCGCCTGCGGCGCCCTGTCCGGCTTCCACGCGCTCATCAGCTCGGGCACGACGCCCAAGATGATCGCCAAGGAGAGCCAGGTCCGGTTCATCGGCTACGGCGGCATGCTCATGGAGAGCTTCGTCGCCATCAGCGCCCTCATCGCCGCCTCGGTCATCGACCAGGGCCTGTACTTCGCCATCAACTCCCCCGCCGGCGCGACGGGCGGCACGCCGGAGTCCGCGGCCGCGTTCGTCCAGGGCCTCGGCTTCGACACCTCCGCAGCGCAGATCTCGGCCGAGGCGGCCGCGGTCGAGGAGGACCTGGTCTCCCGGACCGGCGGCGCCCCGACCCTGGCGCTCGGCATCTCGCAGATCTTCGCCAGCGCGTTCGGCGGCGGCCTGCAGGCGTTCTGGTACCACTTCGCGATCATGTTCGAGGCGCTGTTCATCCTCACCGCCGTCGACGCCGGGACCCGCGTCGGCCGCTTCATGCTCCAGGACACGGTCGGCAACGTGTGGAAGAAGTTCGGCGACCTGTCGTGGCGACCGGCCAACTACCTGGCCAGCGCCGTGGTCGTGGGCGCGTGGGGGTACTTCCTCTACGTCGGCGTCACCGACCCCCTCGGCGGCATCAACCAGCTCTTCCCGCTGTTCGGCATCGCCAACCAGCTGCTCGCCGCCATCGCCCTCACGCTGTGCGTCACGCTGATGATCAAGCACGGCAAGGTGCGCTGGGCCTGGGTGCCCGGCATCCCGCTGGTCTGGGACCTCGTCGTCACCATGACGGCCAGCTACCAGAAGGTGTTCAGCGACGTCCCGGCCATCGGCTACTTCGCCCAGCGGGCCCGGTACGCCGACGCGCTCGAGGCCGGCGAGGTCCTGCCGCCGGCCGCCGACGCGGGCCAGATGCAGCAGATCGTCACCAACTCCACGACGAACGGCGTCCTGCAGTCGGTGTTCGCGCTGCTCGTGCTCGTCGTCGTCGCCAACGCCGTGGTGACGATCGTCAAGGCGCTCCGGCAGGGCAGCCTGGCCACCACGGAGGTCCCGCACACGCCGAGCCGCATCGTCGAGCCGGCCGGGCTGTTCGCCACGCCCGAGGAGAAGGCCGCCATCGCCGCGCACGAGGACCGGCTGGTCAGCGGGGGCCAGCAGTGACCGTGCCGCAGGCCCGCACCCCCTGGACGCAGGCGCCGGCGGGTCACGAGCCCGCCGTGCCGGCGCTGCCCGGGCTGCTCGCCCGGGGCTGGCGGGGGCTGGTCTGGTACCTGCGCGCGGTCACCGGCGAGGACCGGTGGGACGCCCACGTCCGCGAGTGCGCCGCCCACGGGCACCCCGCCGGGACGCGGCGGGAGTTCGAGCGGCAGCGCCAGGACCGGGCGGAGGGCGCGGCGGTCGACCGCTGCTGCTGACACCACCGCACCGTCCCGACCAGGGCCGGGGCCGGCCGCACCCGTCGAGGGTCCGTCGGCCCCGGCCCTGTCGCGTCGGGGGCCGGGGTGCTCAGCCGATCCGCGTGGTCACGCGCTCGTAGGGCCCGTCCCACGTGGTCGGCAGCGGGTGGGCGCCCGGCGCGGCGGCTTCGACCACGTGATCGAGGACGGTCCGGACGTGGCTCTCGCCGACGACCAGGTGCTTGGCGCCCACGAGCGGCACGACCCGCGCCTGCGGCACCAGCGAGAAGCGCTCGACGGCCTCCGGCGGGCGCAGGTAGTCGTCGTGCTCGGGCACCAGCGCCGTCACGGGCCGGCCGTCGGCGGCCCACCAGCGCAGGTCGTCGTCGCCGGTGTACCGCAGCGGCGGGGACAGCAGCACGAGCTGGGTGACGAGCGGGTCGCGGGCGTGCAGCAGCGACAGGTCCGTGCCGAACGACCAGCCCAGCACGGTGACCGCGGGCAGGCCGTGGTCCTCGACGAAGGCGAGCGCCGCGGTGACGTCGTGCCGCTCCGCGTCACCGGCGTCGAAGGTGCCCTCCGACGTACCGCGCGGGCTGGTGACGCCTCGCAGGTTGAAGCGGAGCACGGCGAGGTCGGCCAGTGCGGGCAGCCGCTGCGACGCCTTGAGCAGGACGTGGGAGTCCATGTAGCCGCCGTGCGTGGGCAGGGGGTGCAGGCACACGAGCGTGGCGACGGGGTCGCGGTCGGCGGGCAGCGCGAGCTCCCCGACCAGGCGCAGGCCGTCCGGGGTGTGCAGCTCGACGTCCTCGCGGCGGGCGGGCAGCCGTACGGCGGGGCCGAGCTCGACGGGACCCTGGGCGGGGACCACCTGCTGGCTGAGGGAGGGCGGGACCACGGCGCCACGCTAGCCGCCGGGGTGCGGGACGAAGGCTCAGCCCCTAGCGGCGGTCGCGCTCCTGCTCGAGGAAGAACGTGACCGCGACCACCGGGGAGACCACCAGGAGCAGCTGCAGCCAGGACGGACCGTCGAGGAGGCTCACCGCCCCTCCCAGGACGGCTGCCACAGCGACGAAGGGCAGGGTCCGCCACATCGCCCTCAGGGTGTGACGTGCGCCCGGTCGGGGTCTGTCGTCGACGAGACCCAGGAACGTCGCGACGCGCCGCCGACGCGCCGGGTCAGCCATGCGGTGACCCTAGGGCGCCGCGGTCGTCGGGACCTCAGGCGTCGGTCAGCGCGCGACCACGGTCGCCGGCCGGACGGCGGCGCGGGTAGAGCAGCTCCAGCGCCTCGCACACGACGAGCATGTCGCCGGTGAAGCTGCGCCCGGCCGCGGTGAGCTCCTCGGCGAAGACCCGCCGGTGGTTCTCTCTCCAGTGCGCCAGGGAGAGGTCGCCCTCGCCCTCGGCCCGGGCGTGCTCCTCCCCCACCTCGGAGAACGGCACGACGTCGACCGCGACGGTGCGCACGAGCGCCCGAGGACGACCCGCACCGTCGAGGACGATGGAGAGCTCACCGGGCCGGGGCAGCTGCTGACCTTCGACCTCGTACGGCCAGCGGGCGCCGGACGTCGCGGTCTTCGTCCCGTCGAGCACGAGGGCCAGCAGCTCGTCGGCCTCCTCGGGGGTCCCGCCGAAGGCCCACGCGGGCGGCGGCACGACGGCCGCCGACGTCAGGCCCGTCACGACCGCGAGCCGGCCCAGACCGGCGCTGCTGCGCGCCGTCTCCCAGAAGCGCACGATCGCGCTGTCGCCGCCCGTCGTCCCCGCGGCGAGCTCCTCGGCATCCACGCCGTCAGTCTGCCCTCCGGCCGCCCGCCGACGAGGGACCGGTCGTGAGTGGCGGGCGTCCTCCCGGGCCCGGCGGCGACCGCGGCGAGGGCGTCGGGTCGACGGTCCCCCAGCGACGTGCGTCGATCACCGACGCTGCCGTCCCCGCCCGACCTACGGTGGCACCGTGGACGCCGCGGCCCCTGCCTCCAGCAGCCCGCCCGGGACCCGTCGGTGGGCGCGAGCGCTGCTCTGGCTGCCTGCGGTGGTCTGGTTCGTCGGGACCCCGCTGCTCGTCCTGCACCACCTCGGCCAGTCGCTCACGTTCTTCGGGGAGCAGCTGTCGCCCCAGGAGGTCGCGGCGGCGAGGGTCACGCTGGTCTGGGCTGCGGTCTGCTCTGCGGGCGCACCGGTGGCCGGGCTGGCCCTGGCCGGGCTCGCACGGAGCTCTCGCGCGCTACGGCTCTACGGCGTCGCCGTCGTCCTCGGCTGCATGCCTGGGCTGTTCTGGGCGGCCCTCGTCGACCACCGGACACCGACCCCCGTCGAGCGCGTGACCACGTGCCAGGAGCACAGCGGCGGGGACACGCGCTGCCCGGGAGGGTGAACGTCGACCGGCACCGACCGCGGCAGCCGCCTCGTCCGGACACCGCGTCCACGCCCACAGGTCCTCCCTTCGGCCAGTAGAGGACCGTCCCGGGAGTGCCGCAGGATGGGCGTGTGAACGCTCTCACGGCCTTCGTCACGCACCGGTTGTCGGACCTCGCTGACGGTGCCCCAGCTGACGGTCGCGACCCCGTCGACGGGCCGGACCAGCCCTGGGCGGACGGCTGGCAGGACCTGCTCGCCGACTACGAGGACGCCGTCCACCTCTCCGAACGCTGGGCGGTCCTGGAGGTGGCGGTCCGGCAGCTGGCGGCACGCTTCTGCGACCACCCGGGGTTCGACCCCCGGTGGGCGCTGCCCCGGACCCGGCTCCCGCGCCCGGCGCGGTCCTGGAGCGGGCGGCCAGGCAGCACCGACGCGCCAGGACGCGTCTCGCGCGTCCCTGCCTGACGCACCGACACGGCGGCGGGGCCACCCGCCTCACGTCGACGACGGTCCTCGTCGTCGCGGTCCGTGCGCGCCTCCTGCCGGCGGCCGCCCGGAGGTGGCCGCCGGCAGGGACGTGCCTCAGCGCGGGTAGAGCACCCTGCCGCCCTCGGAGCGGACGTACACCTGGCCGGCGTCCGGCACGACGAGGGTCGCGCCGGGGTTGCCCTGGGTCCGGGTCTGGGCGAGGACCTCGACCCCGCCGGGCACGCTGTCCCCGACCGCGTAGACGACGAAGTTGCCGTCCTCCTGCATCACGGCGAGGTTGGCGCCGCTGAGGCGCGTCCCGCTCTGCCAGACGGCCCGGCCGTCGCGGTAGTGGACCAGGTTCTCGTCGGCCTGGAACACCAGCACGCCGCGGCCGTCGGGCGAACGGCGGCGGTCGCCCGGGAGCAGCGACTGCCCGAACTCCACCGTCGGGCTGGTCCACGCGGAGCCGTAGACGGACGACAGCCTCTCCGCCCCCTGGACCACGGAGAACTCGCCGACGCCCAGACGGAGGACCGTGGAGTCCGGGAACTCCGTCGTCACCGTCCGGGTCGAGAACACCGCCCGCGAGCCGGCGTAGACGACGAAGTTGCCGTCGGACTGCAGGACGGCGTCCGCGCCGACGTTGTCGGGCGAGTTGGTCCCGGACTGGAACACCGCCTGGCCGTACCGGTACAGGACCAGGTTGCCGTCACCCTGCATGACCAGGACGGACGCAAGGTCCGAGGAGATCATCCGGTCACCGGACAGCAGCGCCTGGCCGGGCACGAGACGCTCCAGCGAGATGGTCTGGAACGAGCGGACGGTCTGGTCGCTGCCGGCGTACCGGGAGTACAGCACCACGTTGCGGTCGTCCTGCACGACGAAGTAGTCCGCGCCCGTGCCCTCGGTGGCATAGTTCTCGGCCACGCTGCCGTCGGGGTCGTACATCACCAGGTTGCCGTCCTCCTGCATGATCAATCGCGCACCGGGCTCTCCCTGCCCGAGGCGCTCGAGCACCACCGGCGCAGGGTTGAACCGCGTCGGCTGGAGCACGAGGACCAGCGCCCCGTCGGTCCTGAGCGTCAGGGCGTACCGGCCCGACGGCGAGACCAGCGACTGCCCCGGCTGGAGCGTCTCGCCCGAGGTCAGGCTCGTCGGGACCGCGGCTGCCGCGACGCCGTCCGCGGCGGCGACCGCGTCCCGCACCGCCGACGGCTCCTGCAGGCCCTGCAGCACCCCCGTCCCCGCCGTCGCAGGCCCTGCTCCCGCGACCAGCGCGGCCACGAGCACCCCCGCCGCGACCGTCGTCCTCCGTACCGTCATCTGCTTCTCCCCCGTCTCGGGGCGTCCTCTGTGACGCCCGCGCGCGCCAGCGTGCACCATGCGGGACCTGCGGACCCGGCGGACGGCGGGTCCCGTCCGGGAAGGTCCGGGTGCCGAGGGTGTCCGCGGTCGCCCCGCCGGCGACCGGGGCCAGGCTGGGGACGGGAGAGGACAACCTTCTCGACGGTCTGCACCCTTCTACCGGCATGGGGGACGCGCGACTGATGGTCGACGAAGCCGGCTTCCGGCAGTACGTGACGCTGCGGCAGCGCGCCCTGCTGCGGACGGCGTGGCTGCTCACGGGTGACTGGGCCACGGCCGAGGACCTGGTCCAGGCGACCCTGCTGACGATGTGGGGCCGGTGGGCCCGCATCAGCACGGGTCGGGACCACGCCAGCCTCGACGGCTACGCCCGACGCGTCCTGCTGAGCACGTACCTGGGCTGGCGGAGGCGACGGTGGCACGGGGAGCGACCGACCCCGGTCCTGCCCGACACGGCGGCGCCGTCGGGTGACGGCTACGAGGTCCGCTGCGTGATGGCGGACGCGGTGCGGTCCCTGCCGCCCCGGCAGCGGGCGGTCGTCGTGCTGCGCTTCTTCGACGACCTCACCGAGCGGGACACCGCCGCGGCGCTCGGCTGCTCCGTCGGCACGGTGAAGAGCCAGACGTCCAAGGCGCTGGCCACCCTGCGCCGGCACCCCGACCTGACGACCCTCGACCTCGAAGGGAGCCCCGCATGAGTCACGACCTGGCCGGCGCGCTCAGACGTGACGTCCCCGAACCTCCTCGCGTCCTCGACCCGGACGCCCTGATCCGCACGCACCGCGAGCGCCGGCAGCGCCGCCGGGCCGCGGTCGTCGCGGGGTCCCTCGCCCTGGCCGCGGTCGGCGGGTCCGCCGCGGTCCTCGGCTCCCCCGACCGGACGCAGCCGGGTCCCGCCGGCCGCCCTGCGACGGCACAGGTGTCGGCGCTGGAGGACACCGTCGCGCTGCCCCAGGAGTGGAGGCAGCTCCGCCCCTTCCTCCCGGAGCGGGCCAGCCAGGTCGCCACGATGGAGGGCGACGCGGCGGCCTACCTCTGGGCCGACGAGGACCGGCTCTGCCTGGCCGTGCTGTTCGGGGTGGACGGGGAGGTCCCTGGCGGGGGCGTGCCCACGGGCCGGGACGGCTGCACCCCGGCCGACGCGCTGCTCGAGGACGGGCTGGTGCTGGTCGCGCAGGGCAGCAGCCCGGCCGGGACCTTCCAGCACCTCGTCGCCGTCCTCCCGGACGGGTACACCGAGGCCACCCTCGGCACCCGGACCGTGACGGTGACGGGCAACGCCGCCGTCTTCGGCTGGGACTACGTGGCCGACGTCGGGTCGCTCTCGCGCGCCACCGGCGGTCTGCTCGTCGAGGGCCCGGGCCGGCCGAGCGTGACGCTGCCGCTGCCCTGACCGGTCGTCGTCCTCGACGACGTCCACGAGGACCTGCGTGCTCGAGGGCGTCGTCAGCGCCCGGGTGGGCTGTCCAGCAGGGTCATGAGCAGCGAGGGCAGAGCCACGATGCCCTCCCGCACAGGTGGACCGGCCAGGGCGGCGGCGCGCAGGGCGGGAGCGGTCTGGCCGAGGTCGACCAGGACGCGGTCGAGGTGCTGGCCTTCCAGGCTCACCCCGGTGATGCACCAGGACCCGTCGGCGACGGCGAGGTCGACGACCAGGTCGGTGCACCTGCCGCGCCACCCGTCTGGTGGCTCACGGCTGGTCGGCAGCGCCGGGGCACGCGCGGCGAGCTCGTCAGCGGCGGCGCACCAGACGATCTGACCCTCCGTCCCGTCGGCACCGCCCTGGCCGGCAGCGAACCCCCGCGGCACCAGGACGGCGTCGACAGCGGCCCGCAGCGCAGCGACCGGGGCGGGGTCCTCGTCCACGCGCACCGTCCGAGTGTGCCTCCCACGCCGTGCGCGCCTCGTCGTCCAGGGTCCAGCGCCTGACTCTGCGTCCCGTGCCGGTGGTCCTGGCCGCACACTCCCCGCATGGACGAGCCAGCTGTCGTGCGTGCCCTGTCAGCCCTGGTGGACGGCGACGTCGACCTCGCCCGCCGAGAGGTCGCCGGCGGCGGCTCGCTGCTGGAGAGGGCCCTCGCCGAGCACCTGGGCGGTGACGGCCACGGGTCGGTCTACGACCGGCCGGCGGCGTTCGAGGCGTTCATCCGCGGCGGCGGCAACGTGCCGCTGTACGCCGCGGTCGGCGCGGTGCTGGCCGACCTCTACGACAGCCACCGGCCCGCCTCGCTGCTCGACGTCGGCTGCGGGGACGGCACAGCACTGCTCGGGGCGCTGCAGGCGGCCCGGCACCGACCCGCCCACCTGGACGTCCTGGAGCCCTCGCCGGCCTTGCTCGCCACCGCCCTGGAACAGCTCCACCGGTGGCAGCAGGACGGGGTCCCGCAGACCGAGGTGGACAGCTGGCCGGTCACCGTCCAGAGCCTCGTCAGCGACCTGGACACCGACCCCGGCGCGGGACGGACCTGGGACCTGGTGCAGTCCACCTTCGCCCTGCACGCGGTCGACCACGACCAGCGCACCGCGGTCCTGCGCGACCTGCGCCCGAGCGTGGGCCTGCTGGCCGTCGTCGAGTTCGACGTCCCCGACGTCGCGGTGGGCAGCCTGGACCACCTGCGCTTCCTGGCCCGGACCTACGAGCGCGGCCTGGCCGAGTACACCGACGACCGCGACCTGGTGGCGCAGGGCTTCCTCATGCCCGTGCTCACCGGGCAGCTGCGGCCCGGTGCCGTGCGTGCCACGTTCGAGCAGCCGGCGACCGCCTGGGTGCGGCAGCTGCGCGAGACCGGCTGGACCGACGTGACGGTCCGGCCGGTGCACGACTACTGGTCCTCGCCGGCCTTCCTGCTCACCGCCCGCGGGGCGGCCGGCAGCTCCTGACCCGCTGGCCTGCGTCTCGCCTCTGATCGCGGGGCCGGACCGCTGGGCACGGGCGGCCGTGTGCAGCAGAGTGGCGGCATGGGCGCGCACGGGGGCGCGCACGGGGGCGCGCACGGGGGCGCGCCGGACTCTGGGGGGCACGGATGAGACCACGTACTGGCCTGGCAGGCGTCGCTCTGGCCGCGGCGCTGCTGGTGGGGGCGGGCGCCGGACCGGCGACCGCAGGGCCGCCGACCACAGCCGGCGGGGCTGGCGCGGGCTCCGTCGTGCGCGCCGCACCCGCTGCGCCTCAGCCGACCCAGCGGGACGCGTGCAGCGTGGACGACCGGGGCGGCAGCATCATCTGGACGATCTGGCACGGGTACCCGCTGCCCTCGGCGTCCGGTCGCTATGCCGCGGCCATCACCGAGGACGGCAGGCTGCAGGTGGTGCTGCAGCCCAACCGGTTGAACCGCGAGCCGGTGGTCGTCCGCGAGATCGCAGCAGGCCGACCGGGGGCCCAGCTCAGGCTCCAGGTGGACGGCAACCTCGTCCTGTACGACCCCGAGGGGGCGGTCGCCACGAACTACGGCACCGTCGGGAGCGGTGCGATGGCCATCGTCATGCAGGACGACCGCAACCTCGTGGTGTACGCCTGCGACAACCGCCCCGTGCTCAGCCTCAGCTCACCGGTCCTCCCCACCCTGGTCCCCGGCCAGGCCCTGCTGTCGGGCGACTCTCTCCTCAGCGAGGACGGCTCCACCCTGGTGATGCAGGGGGACGGCAACCTCGTGCTCTACCAGGGCGGCCAGGCGCGGTTCCAGTCCGGGACGAACTCCCCGGCCAACGCCGGCGCCGACGCTGTCCTCCAGCCGGACGGCAACCTCGTCGTCGTCGCCGGGTCCCGGGTGGTCTTCGAGAGCGGCACCGGTACGGCGGGACCCGGTGCGCGCACGACGCTCCGGCTGGCCGACGGCGCCTTCAGGATCCTGCGGCACCCGGGCAACGGGACCGAGGTGCCGGTGTACGGCTCGGCCTGGGCGACGGCGGCGGTCGCACCCGGTCAGACCCTGCTGCACGGCGAGTCCCGCCGCTCCGCCGACGGGCGCTCGGTCCTGCGCTTCCAGGTCGACGGCAACCTGGTCCTGTACCGAGACGGGCAGCCCACCTTCCGGACCGGGACACAGGGGACCGGGGCGGTGGTCGCCGCCATGCAGTCCGACGGCAACCTCGTCCTCTACCGTCCCAGCGCCGCAGGCCCCGAGGTGGTCTTCCAGACGCGGACGGCGGGCAACCCCGGCGCCCAGCTCGTCATCACCGACGACGGGAGCACCGTGGTGGTCCGCTCCCGGTCCGGCTCGGTCCTCTTCCCTCGCTGACAGGGTTGCCCCGCCCCTGGAGGTCGGGCTCGTCCCGGAGCCCGACCAGGGTGGTCCCCGGAGGGCGCGCCCCGTGGACGCGCTGTCCGCGGCCGCGCCGTAGGTCGCGCTGTCCGCGGCCGCGCCTTACGTCGCGCCGGCCCGCCGCCACGTACGCCTGGGTCGGACCGGCCGGCTGCTGCTGGCGCACCACCACCGGTGCGTGCTGGTGACGGGCGTGCGCGGGGCGACCCGCGGGTCAGGCGGCGCTGCTCTCCTGCCAGGAGACGCCGAGGGCGAGCGGGAAGCCGAGCGGGAGGGGCACCGGCTCTCCGTCCGTCCGCAGCATGACGACGTCGGCATCGCTGCGCTCCGGCGACGCACGGAAGCCGCTGACCTGCCCCCACGCCGTCGACGCCGGTCTCCGGTACCTCGCCCTGACAGTGACCCCGGCCTCGTCGGCGTCCACCCGCGCCCGGGGACGCACCGCCTCCAGCAGGCCACCCGCCGCGAAGGCCACCGTGACCGGCGCGACGTACCTCAGCGGGGCGCTCGCCCCCCATGCCCACGCCATCAGGGTCAGCGCCAGGGCCACCGCGACCATGAGGGCGGCCAGCAGGACCCGCCCGCGTGACGGGTAGGGCTCGACCCAGCTGGGGCTCTCGAGCGGCGCCATGCCCCTGTCTACCGTGCGCTGGTCGGACCGGCGGCGTCCGCCTCAGCTCTCGTGGCGCACGGGCGCCAGGTGCGAGGTGTCGTCCACGCTGACGAGCGTCCGGTTGTGGAACCGGGCGTCCTCCTCCAGCACCGTGATGCCGCCGCTGCTCGTGCGCACCGCGACCCGGCCCGCCGCCTCGAGCGGCATCCCCACGAAGGCCGCGACCACGAACGTGAGCGCGAACCCGTGCGTGACGACGACCTGCTGACGGCAGGGGCTCGCCAGGACCTGCTCCGTGGCCGCGTAGACGCGCGCGGCGAGCTGGCGCCGCGTCTCCGCGCCCTCGATGCCGACGTCGTGGTCCAGCCGGTCGTCCGCCGCCGGCGGCGGGACGAACCGTTCCCGCAGCCATGCCTCCGGACGGCCCTCGGCGACCCCGTAGGAGATCTCCCGCAGCCCGGGCAGCAGCACAGGCTGCACCCCGAGCCGGAGGGCGACGACCTCCGCCGTCTGCGAGGCACGTCGCAGGTCCGACGACCACACCTCGACCGTCTCCCCGGTCGGGACCAGCGACCTGAGCCGGGCGGCGACCGCCTCGGCCTGCCGGAGCCCCAGCGGGGTGAGCCGCGAGTCGTACCAGCCGCCGACGAGACCGTCGACGTGGTGGGTGGCCTCCGGGTGGGCGGCCACGTAGAACCGCCTGGACGGGCCGGGGTCAGCGTCCGCCGAGGCCGCGTGGTCGGGCACCCGGCGACGATAGAGCTCGCGGGGACACACGCCGCTCCCCCCGTGCACGACGACCGGACCGACTGTCCGGGACGGGCGCGGCGCTCCCCCTCGTCCCCCACCAGTACGGGCTGGGCCCCCAGGAGGTTGCCCTGTCGTCGGGACCGACCGGCAGCTGCCGCCCGCCAGCCCTACCGGGTCAGCATGACAAGGGTGCCGTCAGGGTCCGCCACCCACGCCGTGCGCTCGCCCCAGGGGCTGTCGCCGGGGGCGACGACGACCTCGAACCCGGCCGCCCCCACGCGGGCGAACGTCGCGTCGACGTCGTCGACGTACAGGCACAGGTCGACCAGGTGCCCCGACGCCGGCCGCTGCGGACGGCCGTGCGGAGGGTCGGCGGCGATCCCGCCGAGACCGATCTCGGAGCCCTCGCCCATGCTCAGCGTGACGAACGCCGGCTCGCCGTCGTCCGGGAAGCGGTACGTCTCCCGACCGCCGAGCACCTCGCCGTAGAACAACAGCGACCGGGCGAGGTCGGAGCAGGACAGCATCGGGAACAGCCTCGGCGCCATCGGCCCATGGTGCCGCGAGCGCCCGGGAGCGCGACCTCCCGGCGGGGTCACCCCGGTCCGCCCCCGGGGGTCGTGCACGGCTCCGACGGGTCGGTCGACCGCGCCACGCGCACCAGCAGGGCGCGCAGCTGGGCGGCCTCGGCCGGGTCGAGCGCCCCCAGCAGCTGCTCCTCCGTGGCGCGCAGGGCACCCCGGGCGCGGGTCAGCGCCTGCATCCCGTCGGGCGTGATGGCGACGTGGCGGACGCGGCGGTCCGTCGCGTGCGGCTGGCGGACCACCAGGCCGGCTGCCTCGAGCGCGTCCACGAGGTAGGTCATCGCCGTGCGGTCGATGCCCAGCCGCTGGGCCAGGGCCAGCTGCGACGACGGCGGGTCGGCGTCCACCGCCACCAGCACCTGGTAGCCCCGGGAGCCCCCGGGGACGTCGGCGACGGAGTCGGCAGCGGACTGCCGGAAGCCGCCGTAGACGCGGTGCAGCGACCAGCCGAGCTCGTCCTCCAGGCCGCCGTGCCCGACGGGCAGCCCCGTCCGGTCGTGCGCCTCCGCTGTCGTCATGAGGAGACCATAGCGTTCTGATACGTTCCGGATCTCAGACGATCTGCTGTCGGGATGGTGTGGCGTGACGGGTCGTCGGGGGACCGAGCCGTGGCCGCCCACCCGACCGCCCACCAGGAGGCAGCCATGACCACCACAGCCCGCACCGACCCCGCGACGGACGACCTCACCCAGCCCCCGGCAGACCCGGCCGGCCACGAGCAGGTGCGCCCCTTCGCGCCGGACGTGCCGCAGGCCGCCCTGGACGACCTGCGCCGCCGGCTGCAGCAGACCCGCTGGCCGGACCCGGAGACGGTCGACGACTCCAGCCAGGGCCCCCGCCTGTCCAGGCTGCAGGCGCTCGTCGAGCACTGGCGCGACCGCTACGCCTGGCGGCGCTGCGAGGCGCTGCTGGCCGGCCTCGGGCAGTCGGTGACGACCATCGACGGGCTGGACATCCACTTCCTCCACGTCCGCTCGCCGGAGCCCGGCGCGCTGCCCCTGGTCCTGACCCACGGCTGGCCCGGCTCGGTGCTGGAGTTCCGGCACGTCATCGGTCCGCTCACCGACCCTGTCGCTCACGGCGGGCGGGCCGAGGACGCGTTCCACGTCGTCGTCCCGTCCCTGCCGGGCTTCGGCTTCTCGGGCAGGCCGACGGGGACGGGGTGGGGGCTCGCCCGGACCGCCGCGGCGTGGTCGACCCTGGTGCAGCGGCTGGGCTACGACCGCTGGGTCGCGCAGGGCGGCGACTGGGGCGCCGCCGTCACCACCGTGCTCGCCCACATGGGCCCTGGGGGGCTGGCAGGCATCCACCTCAACCTCGTCGCGTTCCGGCCGACCGCCGAGGAGGTGGCCGCCGCGACGCCCCACGAGCAGCGGATGCTCGACGACGCCGCCCGCTACGGCCGCGAGCTGTCGGCCTACATGCCGTTGCAGGCGACGCGGCCGCAGACGATCGGGTACTCCCTGGCGGACTCCCCCGTCGGCCAGGCAGCGTGGATCTACGCCATGTTCCAGGACGTGTCGGACAGCGGCGGCGACGCCGAGAGCGTCTTCACCCTCGACGAGATGCTCGACGACATCACCCTGTACTGGCTCACGAACACCGCAGCGTCCTCGGCCCGGCTGTACTGGGAGGCGATGGGCCCGGGCGCCGCCGGCCCTCCCCCGTCGGGTCCGGTGACGCTCCCCACCGGCATCAGCATGTTCCCCGCGGAGCAGGTCCGGCTGTCACGGCGCTGGGCCGAGAGCCGGTTCAGCAGCCTGGTCCACTTCGACGAGCTCGAGGCCGGCGGGCACTTCGCCGCCCTGGAGCAGCCGGCCCTGTTCGTCGACCAGCTGCGGACGACCTTCCGCGGGCTGCGCTGACCGCGACGGTGCCCGGGGCGGGTGACCGCCCGGGCACCGTCGACCCTCAGTGGTCCGACCGGCCCCCGCCGGTGCCGGCGTCCCCGCGGGCGGCGGCGTCCCCGCGGGGCGTCCCCGCCACCGGGTGCGCGAGGTCGGCGGGCGTGAACCTCCCGCTGCGGAGGTGGCCCTCGATCTGCTCGAGGCTGCGGCCGGTCAGCTCGGGCATCTTCCGGTAGAGGAAGACGAAGGCGGCCACGTTGAACGCCGCGTACAGCCAGAACGTCTGCCCCGTCCCGATCGTGTTGATGATGGTGAGCAGGGTCAGCGTGATGAGCAGGTTCGTGCCCCACAGCGAGGCGGACTGGGCTGCGGCACCCGCGGCCCGGGTGGCCAGCGGGTAGATCTCCGAGCCGGTGAGCCAGCCCATCAGCTGGATGCCGCCCGCGGTGAACGCCATGAAGACCACGAGCGTCGCGACGATCCACGGCACCATCTCCGGGCCGTCGTTGCCGGTGACGAAGAACGTGCCCAGCACGAGGAGCGCCAGCGCCGCCCCCGGCAGGGTGAGCAGGGTCAGACGGCGACGGCCGACCTTGTCGATGATGGCCAGCCCGATGAGCTGGGTGACCAGGTAGGTGACGCCGAGGGCGACGGACACCCGCAGGGCGGCGGAGTCCGAGAAGCCGTTGTCGGTGAGGATCGTCGGCGAGTAGTAGATGATCATCTCGATCCCCGACAGCTGGGTGAAGACCGCCAGGCCGCAGCCGACGACGAGCGCGGGACGCACCCAGCCCTCGCGCAGCCCCCGCCAGCCGCGGGTGGTCTCCTGCTCCTCCGCCCGGACCGCCTCGCGCACCTCGTCCAGCTCGGGACCCACGTCGGAGCCCTGCGAGCGCACCCGCTCCAGGGCGGCACGGGCGCCGTCGTCGTCACCACGTGCCGCGAGCCACCGGGGGCTCTCCGGCAGCCGGAGCATGAGCACGAGCATGATGGCGGCGGGGACCGAGGCCGCACCGACGGCCACCCGCCAGTCGACCACCTCTGCCGCCCCGACCACGGTGGAGATGACGATGCCGACGCCGATCGCCACCTGGAAGAACAGGACCAGGCGGCCGCGGAACTTCGTCGGGGCCAGCTCGGCGACGTAGATGGGCGCGGTCTGCGTGGCCCCGCCGACGGCGAAGCCGAGCACCAGGCGGCCGAGGACGAGCATGAGCGGGTTCGGCGCCAGCGCCGCCCACAGCGCCCCGACGACGAACACGACGGCGACCAGCACCAGGGTCGTGCGCCGCCCCCGCGTCTCCGACAGCCGGCTGCAGGTCAGCGCGCCGACCACCGCGCCGAGCAGGATGGACGCCGCGATCACCTGCTGCATGCCGTCGCCCACGCCGAAGTCGTCGGTGATCTGCAGCAGGGCCCCGGAGATGATCCCGGTGTCGTAGCCGTACAGCAGCCCCGAGATCGCCGACACCAGGGCGACCACGACCACCGACCCGGTCAGCCGCCCGCCGTCGTCCCCGCTGCCGCCGTGGTCCACGCCCTGCTCCGTCGCGCGCGCTGGCTCCATGACCCCTGCACCTGCCCCTCCGGGTGACCCCCGGCCCCCGAGGTGCGTCAGAGGCTAGGGACGCCCCACCGAGCGCGCCACCGGCCGCGGCGGGCGGAGGGCTTGACCCTGACGCTGCGTCAGGGCCGGACGCTGGCGCCATGACCACGACACCCGCACTGCAGACCGTGGGGCTGACGAAGTCCTACGGCGACCACGCCGTGCTCCGGGGGGTGGACCTCACCGTCCCCCGGGGCAGCGTCCAGGCCCTCCTGGGGTCCAACGGCGCCGGCAAGACCACCACGGTGAAGATCCTGGCCACCCTGCTCAGGGCCGACGGCGGGACCGCCACCGTCGCCGGCCACGACGTGGCCACCGACCCGGCCGGCGTGAGGAGGGCCATCAGCCTCACCGGGCAGTTCGCCGCCGTCGACGACGTCCTGACCGGTCGCGAGAACCTCCTCCTCGTCGCCGCGCTCAGGCGCCTGCCCCGACCCCGCGCGGCCGCGGACGACCTGCTGGACCGGTTCGACCTGGCAGACGCCGCCGGTCGCCGGGCGGCGACGTACTCCGGCGGCATGCGCCGGCGCCTGGACCTCGCCATGAGCCTGGTCGGGGACCCGGCCGTGCTGTTCCTCGACGAGCCGACGACCGGGCTGGACCCGCAGTCCCGGGCCGAGGTCTGGCGGACCGTCCGGGAGCTGGCGGGGCGGGGCACGACGGTCCTGCTCACCACGCAGCACCTGGAGGAGGCCGAGCACCTGGCCGACCGGGTCGCCATCCTCCACGAGGGGCGCGTCATCGCCGACGGGACGGTCGCCGAGCTCCGGCGGCTGCTGCCGCCGGCCCGGGTCGAGCTCGTCGAGAAGCAGCCGAGCCTGGAGGACGTGTTCCTCGCGGTCGTCGGCGACGGCCCCACCGCACGCGACCAGGACGGGGACCGACGATGACCACGGCCGTCCTCCACGACACCCGGACCATGCTCGGGCGGTGCCTGCGTCACGTCGTGCGCAGCCCCGACACGATCATCACGACGGCCGTGACGCCGGTGGCGATGCTCCTGCTGTTCGTCTACGTCTTCGGCGGCGCGATCGACGCGGGGGGCGAGGACTACGTCGGCTACCTGCTGCCGGGGGTCCTCCTGGTGACGATCGCCTCGAGCGTCGCCTACACCGCCTTCCGGCTGTACACCGACGTCTCGGGCGGGCTCTTCGAGCGGTTCCGCTCCATGCCCGTCGCCCGCCAGGCCCTGCTGTGGGGCCACGTCCTGACCTCCGTCGTGGCCACGCTCGTGTCCCTCGCGCTGGTCGTCGTCGTCGCGCTCGTCATGGGCTTCCGGTCCGGGGCGGGGCCGCTGGCGTGGCTGGCCGTGCTCGGCATCCTCGTGCTCCTCACCCTGGCCCTGACCTGGCTCGCGGTGGTGCCCGGGCTGACGGCGCGCTCCGTGGACGGCGTCAGCGGGTTCTCCTACCCGCTGGTGTTCCTGCCGTTCGTCAGCTCCGCCTTCGTGCCGACCGACGGCATGCCCGCCCCGGTGCGCTGGTTCGCCGAGAACCAGCCCGTCACGGCCATCGTCGACACCGTCCGGAGCCTCCTCGCCGAGCAGCCCGTCGGGGGCCAGGGCTGGCTCGCCGTCGCGTGGTGCCTAGGTCTGCTGCTCGTCGCCTACCTGCTCGCCCTGGCCACCTACCGCCGCACGACCGGGTAGAGCAGCATCGGCCGACGACCGACCATGCGACGACCCGCCGCCGCCGGCGCGGAGGAGGAGCACGACATGCAGGCACCCGACGTCGGGGACGGGACGGACGCCGCGGTCCGGGGGGCCGTGCGGTGCTGACCATCGGGCAGCTGGCGGCCTACGCCGGCGTGACGGTCCGGACCGTGCGGCACTACCACGCCACGGGCCTGCTGCCCGAGCCCGAGAGGGACGCGTCGGGCTACCGGCGCTACGACGCCACGGCCGTGGTCGACCTGGTCAAGGTCCGCACCCTGGCCGAGGCCGGCGTCCCGCTGTCCCGGGTGCAGCAGCTGCTGGCCGCCGACGAGGAAGAGTTCGCGGCGGCGGTGCAGGAGATCGACCGGAGACTGCGCGCCGGCATCCGCGACCTCCAGCGCCACCGCAGCCGCATCGCGCAGCTGGCGGCCGGCGACAGCCTCGCGCTGCCGCCCGAGGCGGTCGCCTACCTGGACCGGATGCGCGAGCTCGGGTTCCGGGAGCGGATGGTCGAGGTGGAGCGCGACAGCTGGATCCTCATCGCGGCGCGGATGCCGGAGCAGGTCCCGGCGTTCATGGCCATGAAGCACGCGACCCTGGAGAACGAGACGCTGCGCCGCCTCTACCTGGCGATGGGCGAGCTCGCCGACTGCGGCCCCGACGACCCCCGGCTGCCCGCGCTGGCCGACAACGTCGCGGCGTTCCTCGAGGCCGAGACCGCGGCCGCCGAGGCCGCCCTCGCCGTCACGGGGACCGACCCTCGGACCGAGGAGCCGTCGGTCAGCGCGGACCTCGTCGCCCTGCTCGACGGCGCGTTCGTCGAGTCCTTCCCCTGCGCGCCGCGGCTGCTGCGCCTGCTGGAGGAGCGCGGCTGGACGGGGTGGACCGACGTCAGGCGGACAGAGGTCGCCTCCTCCGTCGGCGAGGGCCGCACCGAGGGCGTCGGCTCCCAGGGCACGCTCACCGTCCGCTGACCCGGGCCTGTGTGCTGGGATCACCGCATGAGCCCTGACGCTGACCTGGCCGACCGGGTGCGGGACGCCGCCCAGCGGGAGGCGCGTCGGCACGACGGGCTCGTGGTGGCCGCGGTCGCCGGTGGGCGCACCGCCGTCCACGGCGCGGGGCGGGGCGCCGCGGCCGCGCCGGACGGGAGCACCCTGTTCCAGGTCGGGTCGGTCACCAAGGTGTTCACCACCCTCGCCCTCGCGGCGGCGGTGACCCGCGGCGAGCTGTCGCTCGACACCCCCGTGGACGACCTGCTCCCCGCGCTGCCCACGCCGGCTCCCCGGCCGCCGATCACCCTGGCGCAGCTCGCCTCCCACTCCTCGGGCCTGCCGCGCCTGCCCCCCGGGGTGCTGCTGCGCGGCCTGCGCCAGCGCTCGGACCCCTACCGCGGCCTCGGCCCCGAGGACCTGCTCGCCGCCTACGCCAGGGCCCGGCCCAGCGCCCGCCCGGGACGGCGGGTGACCTACTCCAACTTCGGCGTCGCCCTGCTCGGGGCTGCCCTGGCCCGGCACGCGGGCACCTCGTGGGAGCAGCTGGTCGCCGACGAGGTCACCGGTCCGCTCGGGCTGCGTGACACCGTGCCCGCCGTGCGCCCGGACCAGCAGGACCGCCGGGCCGCCGGGCACTCGCGCCGTGGCCGACCGGTGCCGGACTGGGACCTGGCCGCGGTCGCGCCCGCCGGCGGCCTGTGGTCGAGCGCGGACGACGTGCTCGCCTTCGTCCGCGCCCACCTCGTCCCCCAGGAAGGCCCGCTGTCCGGTGCCCTGCGGCTGGTGCAGGAGCCGCAGGCACGCGCCAACCGGTGGCTGCAGGTCTGCTCCGGCTGGATGCTCACCCCGCTGCGGGGGTCCGACCACCCCGTCTGGTGGCACAACGGGGGCACCGGCGGATTCGCGTCGTTCGTCGGCTTCCAGCCGGACCTGGGGACCGGGGTCGTCGTCCTGAGCTCCACCGCACGCTCGGTGGACCGGGCCGGCATGTCGTTGCTGACCGAGCTCGTCAACACTGCCGAGGCCGGCTGAGGCGTCAGCGTCTCGCGGCGCCGCGCCCTACCCGTCCGTGAGCGCGGCGACCGCGTCCACCTCGACGAGCTGGTCCGCGTAGCCCAGGGCGGCGACCCCGAGCAGGGTGCTGGGCGGGTCGTGCGGCGCGAGCGCGTCGCGCACGACCTCCCACGCGGCGACGAGGTCGCGCTGGTCGGAGGAGGCGACGTAGACGGTCGTGCGCACGATGTCGCCCAGGCCGGCGCCGGCCTCCTCCAGGCTGGTCGCCAGGTTGGACATCACCTGCGCGGCCTGCGCCCGCACGTCACCGGCACCCACCGTGGCGCCGTCCTCGTCGAGCGGGCAGGCGCCGGCCGCGAACACCAGGCGCGCCCCCGCCGGGGTGACCGCGGCGTAGGCGTACTCCGCGGCGCTGGACAGCCGGACGCTCCGCACGAGCCGGGCAGCCGGAGGCATGCCGCAGCCTCCCGCGGCCGGTCCGGCCGTGTCGACAGCGCTCACCGTTCCTGGCGCGATGGCTCCCGGTCCGAAAGCTCCGACCGCTCCGACCGCTCCGACCGCTCCGACGGCTCCGACCGGTCAGCGAGCAGCTGCCGCAGCAGCCGGACGTCCGCGGCGTGCGCGGGCGGCAGGTCGTAGCCCTGGTGGCAGGCCAGCTGCAGGTCGGCCGTCATGCAGCGCACCCGGACCCCGCCGACGGTGCCGGTGCCGCTGAGACCGGCCGTGGTGAGCACCACGTCGGTGTCCCACAGGAGGACGACGCCGGTGTCCAGGCCGTCGCAGACGTGGACGTCGACCTCGCGGCCGTCCGTGCAGGCGAGGACAAAGGCCGACGGGGGCGGGTCACCCAGGAGCGGGTGGCGCCCGGGGAGGTCACGGCTCTCCGGCCACGCGCGGGCGAGCCGGAACCCCTCCTCCGCCAGGAGGTCGAGCACCCCCGGGAGGGCGGCGAGGTCGACGACGACGTCCAGGTCCTTGTGCTCCCGCGTCACGCGACCCGCGAGCGCATCGACGCCCCACCCACCCAGGACGCACCAGTCGAACTCGCGTCCGCGCAGCCGGAGCTGGAGGCCCGCCACCTGCTCGGCGCTCATCACGCGGACATGGTGCCGCGCACGCGGGACCGCCGGGCCGCTGCGCTTGACTGGCACGCATGGTCGAGCCCCTGGTCCACCCGCCCAAGGCGGTCCCCGGCGACAAGGTCGCGGTCGTCTCCCCCTCCTTCGCGGCGCCGTCGGTCGGACCGCGGGTGCACGAGCAGGCGATGCGGCGGCTCACGGAGCTGACCGGGCTCGTCCCTGTCGAGTACCCGACGACCCGTGCGGCGGGCTCCTCGCCCGAGGCCAGGGCGGCGGACCTCGACGCGGCCTTCGGGGACCCGGAGATCCGGGCCGTGCTCGCCACCGTCGGCGGCGAGGACCTGATCACCGTCGTCCCGCACCTGGACCCCGCCCTGGTCCGTGCGGACCCCAAGCCGTTCCTCGGCTACAGCGACTGCACCAACCTGCTCAGCTGGCTGTGGACCCACGGGGTCGCCGGGTTCTACGGCGGCTCCACGCAGGTGCACCTGGGCGCCGGGCCCGCCGTCGACGACGTCCACGCGCGCTCGCTGCGGGCGGCGCTGCTGACCGGCGGCACCCTGGAGGTCACGGAGCCCGGCGAGTCCGAGGACTTCGGCAGGCCGTGGGACGACCCCGCCGCCCTGACCGAGCACGGCGACCGCGAGCCGACCGAGGCCTGGACCTGGGCCGGGCCCGCCCGCTCCGTGACGGGTCGGACCTGGGGAGGGTGCGTCGAGGTCCTGCAGTGGCTGCTCACCGCGGGCCGGTTCCCGACCGACCCCGCCGTGCTGGCGGGCGGGGTCCTCCTGCTCGAGACCTCCGAGGAGCTCGTCCCCGCCCGGGAGCTCGGGTGGGTGCTGCGCTCCCTCGGCGAGCGGGGCCTGCTCGAGGCGGTGGACGCCGTCGTCGTCGCCCGGCCCCCGGCCTCCTCCCCCGACGTCCGCCGCGGTCGCGAGGAGCGGGCCGCCCACCGGGCCGAGCAGCGGGACACGGCGCTCGCGGTGCTGGGCCGCTACAACCCGGGGGCCGTGGTCGTCGTGGGGGTGCCGTTCGGCCACACCCGGCCCCAGTGGGTCCTCCCCTACGGCGGCCTCGTCACCGTCGACGGCGCGACCCGCACCATGCGGGCCGACTACTCCTGACTCACCGGCACCCCGGCGTCACCTCACCGCCACGTCACCGCCGCCAGAAGAGGTGGTGCACCACCCCGCTGGGGCTCGGGACGACGTCGTGGTGGAACCGGTCGTCGAGCTCGTCCGGCGACTCCCAGAGCCTGGTGCCCGACCTGAGCTCCAGGGGGGCCACCGCGACGTGCAGGGTGTCGACGAGGTCCGCGTCGAGGAAGGCACGGACGGTCTGCGCGCCGCCGCCGAGGCGGACGTCACGGCCACCGGCCGCCCCGCGGGCCTGGTCGAGCACCTCCGCCGGCGTCCCGTCGACGAAGTGGAACGTCGTCGCGCCCAGGCTGAACGACGGCCGCAGGTGGTGGGTGAGGACGAAGACCGGCGTGCGGAACGGCGGCTCGTCGCCCCACCAGCCCTGCCACGCGTGGTCGGTCCACGGCCCCCGCTGCGGGCCGAACTTGTTGCGCCCCATGATCTCGGCGCCGATCCCGTGGTGGAAGTCCCGGACCAGGGAGTCGTCGAGCCCCCGGGTACCGCCGGGGCCGGCCCGGCCGGGGAAGCTCGCGGTCGCCAGCACCCAGGCCATGAGGTCGCGCGGGTCGGCGTGGCCGAAAGGACGCTCGAGGGTCTGGTCCTCACCGGCACCGTAGCCGTCGGCGGACACGGTGAAGTTCTGGACCTTCAGCAGCTGGGGCACGGGGCCTACCGCGCGGAGAAGAGCGGGCGGTCGGTCCGGGAGTACACCACCGCGTTGCCGTCGTCCTGGGTGACGAACCGGGCGCCGGGGTTGCCCGCCGTGCGCGTGCTCCACACCGCCGACAGCGCCGTCACCGTCCCGGTCGAGCCGCGCACCTCGCGGTACAGCACGAGGTTCCCGTCGCCCTGCATGACGGCGACGTCGACGCCGGCCGTACGGCTGGCCCACACCGCCCGCCCGTCGCGGTAGGTCACCAGGTTCCCGTCGCCCTGCAGCACGGTCACCACCCGACCGCCGGGCGCGGTCCGCCGGTCGCCGGCGCGCAGCACCTCACCGGGCTGCACCGTCGGCACCGACCAGGCGCTGCTCCAGACCGTCGGGGACGACCCGGCGCCGGTGGGGTCGCCGGTGAGGACCATGGCGCCGGCCACGGGGAGCACGAGCCCGGCCTCGCGGCCCTGGTACTGCGACCCCCCCAGGCTGCCGACGGTCCCGGTGGCGAACACCGGGCGCAGGTCCGGGGTGTAGACCACGCCGTTGCCGTCGGTCTGCCGGACGAACGCCGAGCCGGGGACAGAGGTGCGCGAGGACCAGCGGGCGACCCCGTCCAGGTAGACCACGAGGTTGCCGTCGGTCTGCATGACCAGCTGCGTCCCGTCGGCACCGACGAGCCGCTCGCCGGGCAGCAGCTGACCGCCCCTGCGGAGCTCGGCCCGCGGGGCTGCCCCGGCGTCGAAGGCGGCCACCACGGCCGGGCCTGCGTACAGCAGGAGACGGCCCTCGTCGGTCAGCACGAGCCGGTCGGCACCGGCCTCGGCCGGGCTGAAGACCCGCTCGTACGTCCGGCCGGTCGCGACGAGCGAGCCGTCCTCGCGCAGCGTCAGGACGCACGCGTAGATACCGCAGAACCCGGTGTCGGCGACCAGGTACGCCGGCCCGAAACGGGTCGCGGGGCTGACTATGCCCAGCACCGGGTCGATGGTGTTCGCCCGCGACGGGTCCACCACCAGCTCCAGCGAGTACCGGCCACCGGGTGACACGAGCTGCACGTCCGCCGTGCTCTCGCCCCGGCGCAGCTCGTCCCTGACGACGGCCTCGGCGACGGTCGTCACGGACACCGGGACGGCCTCCGCCCCGGACGAGGCGAGCGCGGCCGGGGCCGTCAGCCCCACCCCCAGCAGCACGGCGAGCGCGGTCGTCACGAGCCGGCGCGAGGCGCCCCCAGGTCCCATGGCCGGACGGTATCCCCGGCAGGCGACCGCCACGCCGTGTTCGACGCATCACGTCCCGATGTGCAGCTCGCTCACCAGCCCCTCCCGCAGCGTGAACCGGTACCCGAGGTCGGCGACCCCGCCCGGGAAGTCGCCCTCGATGCGGACGGCCACGAGCCACTGCCCGTCGCCCGTGCGGGAGGCCCCGAGCACCTGCGTGGTGTACGTGAACTCCGCGCCGGACTCGGCGAGGAACCGCCCGACCTCGTCCGCGCCGCGGAACGTGCGGCCCTCGTCGGTGACGACCGCGTCAGGGGCGAAGGCGCGCATCCCGGTCGTCACGTCGCGGACGGCGTGGGCGTCGAGGAAGTCCAGGACGACGGCCGGGAGCACGTCGGTCGCGGTGCCGGTGGTGGAGGTGGAGGTGCGGGTGGAGGGCGTGGTGCTGCTGGTGTCCGTCATGGGACCACCGTCGGCGCTGCCCCGGCGGGAGGGTCAAGGGCTCGACCCTCTCCCCGGGAGAGGGTGCACAGTTCTCGGGTGCTGGCGATCGGCGAGTTCTCCCGGGTGACCCACCTGAGCGTGCGCACGCTGCGCCGCTACCACGACGCGGGGCTGCTGGAGCCGGAGGCGGTCGATCCCGTCAGCGGCTACCGCTCCTACGGCACGCACCAGATCCCGGCAGCCCAGGTCATCCACCGCCTGCGCGAGCTCGACGTGCCGCTGGCCGACGTCCGCCGGATCATGGGCTGCCCGGACCCGGGCGACCGCGCGGGGCTGGTCCAGGAGCACCTGCGGCGGCTGGAGACCGAGCTGGAGCGCACCCGGGCGGCGGTCGCCTCGCTGCGCCGGCTGCTGGACCCCGCCCCGCCGCCCCTGGACGTCCGGCTGCGCACGGTGCCGGCCACCCTCGTCGCCGCGGTGCAGGACGACGGGGCGCTCGAGGACGTCCTCGGCTGGTACGCCGGCGCCACGGCGGAGCTGGACGCCGTGGTGGCAGACCCGGTCGGACCCCCGGGCGGGCTGTACGACGACGAGCTCTTCACCCTCGGCCGCGGGCACGTGCTCGTCTACCGCGAGACGCCCCGACCTCCCCGCAGCGGCCGCGTGCACCCGGTGACCCTGCCCGCCGTCGAGCTCGCGGTCACCACGCACCACGGCGACCACGACGACATCGACGTCACCTACGGCGAGCTCGGCGCATGGGTGACGGCGGACGCGCTCGCCGTGGCCGGACCGGTGCGCGAGCGGTACCTGGTCGGCCCGCGCGACACCGCCGACCCCTCGGCCTGGCGCACCGAGATCGGCTGGCCCGTGTTCCGGCTGTCCCCGGGGGACGTGCCCGGTCCGGCCGCGGGCAGCTGAGCCGTCCGGCCCTGGCGCGGCCGCTCAGGGTCGGCGGGCCACGAGCAGCACCTGCGGGCGGCCCACGGGGGGCGCCGGCGGGAAGCGCAGCTCGACCACCGGCTCCAGGCCCGCGGCGACGAGCAGCGCGGACAGCTGCTCCGGCTGCCACAGGTGGGTGGTCCACCGGACCGGGACGCCGCCGTAGGCCTCGGTGCGCCGGACGTCGCCGTCGCCCGCGTGGGTCCCGACGACCACCTGCCCGCCCGGCACGAGCGCCGCGGCGAACGACGCCAGCACGCCGGGGAGCACGTCCCGGGGCAGGTTGAACAGCGACCACCAACCGAGCACGCCGCCGAGCGAGGCCGGCCCCAGCCGCAGGTCGGTCGCGGAGGCCACCGAGAAGCGCTGCCCCGGGTGCAGCCGGCGGGCGTGGTCGACCATCCGCGGTGACAGGTCCACGCCCCGCACGTCGACACCCAGGCCGGCCAGGTGCGCGGTGACCGTCCCCGGGCCGCAGCCGACGTCGAGCACGGGCCCCCGGCCGCGGACCTCCTCGGCGAACGCCGAGAGCACGGCGCGCAGCCACGGCTCGGGCGACAGGTCGCCCGCCCCCATCTCGACGTAGGCGTCCGCCACCCGGTCGTAGGAGTCCCGCACCTCGGCCAGGTCGGCCGGCTGCTGCGGCCCCGGTGCGTCCGTCATGGGGCGCGAGCCTGCCAGCACGGGGCGGGAGCACCTGCGGTACCGCGCCGGCCCCGACGGCCCTGGCTACCGTCGGGCCTGTGCGCTCCGCCGTGCCACCCGCCCGCCCGTGGCACCGGTCGGGATGGTGTCCGGCTACCGCCTGCTCGGCGCCCGTCGCGGCCGCTGAGCCGGGCGACGGGGACGGCAGGGGCGCACCCCGCCGACCGGCGGGGTGCGCCCCTGCGTGGTGCCCGGGTCAGGTCCGGACCAGGCGGCGGTCAGGCGGTGCTCAGCCGATCCGCCCGGTGGTGCGGCTCCACGTCGGGCGCCCGGCGGGGCCGTAGACGACGACGTTGGAGTCGGCCTGGACGACGAGCGAGCTGCCCGGCGTCCGGGTGCGGGTGTCGAACACCGGGCCCGTGATGCCGCCGAACGCCGTCACCCGGTAGACGACGAAGTTGCCGTCCGGCTGCATGATCGCCAGGCCGGTGACGAACTCCTCGCTGTTGGACGACCCGCGCGGCACGCCGGTGCTGAAGACCGCCCGCACCCCGGTCGCGGTGGAGCAGTACTCGACGAGGTTGCCGTCGGCCTGCATGACGAGGGTGCACGCGCCGGCGGTGCGGAACTCGCCCGGCTCCAGCTCGTCACCGGGCACGAGCACGCCGTCGGTCCCGCGGGGGTCGCCCGCGCGGCGGGAGTTGCTGGCCCACAGCGACACCGGCACACCGGGGTCCGAGCCGCCGGCGGTGAGCCGCTTGACGCTCAGCTCGGTGTCCTCGACCTCGAGCAGGACGATGCTCTCGCTGTCGCCGGTGACGACGCTGCCGCTCGCGTACAGCGGGCGCCGGTCGGCCGCGTACACGACCAGGTTGCCGTCGGCCTGCACCACGGCGGCGGCGCCGGGGTTGCCCGACGTGCGGCTGTCCCACAGCGGGGTGGTGCCGCGGTACAGGACGAGGTTGCCGTCGGTCTGCATCCGCACGGCGGTGCCGCCCGCGCCGGGGACCGCGTCACCGGGCAGCAGCGCGGTGCCCTGGAGCACGAGCTCCTGCTGGTAGGTCGAGGCGTCGGCGACGACCGCGCCGCCCGCGCCGGAGAACACGATGTTGCGGTCGTCCTGCACCCGCACCGCGGTGGCGCCGCTGCCGTCGGTCTCGAAGCTGCTGAGCACCCCGCCCTGCGGGGACAGGACGACGAGGTTGCCGTCGCCCTGCAGCACGACCGAGCCGACCCCGGTCTCCAGCGGCAGCTCGACCGCCGCGACGAAGGCGTTGGCCCGCTCGGTGAGCAGCAGCTCGCCGGTGCGGACCTCCAGGGCGTAGCGGCCGCTCGGGGAGACCAGCCGGTCGCCCTCGACGAGCCGTTCGCCGGTGGTGAGGACGGTGTCGTCGGCCGCGGACGCGGGCGCCGCGGCGACGAGCACGAGGCCGCAGGCCCCGAGGACGGACACCGCGGCAGCGGCGACGGTCCGGCGGGCGCGGGTGGGACGGGACAGCTGCTGGAGCACGGGCTTCCCCCTGGTGTCTGTGGTGGCGCGCCTCGGTGCCCGCCCCCCACGGTGACCGTAGGGCGACGGTGCCGCCCGCGCCGGGGATCGCTGGAGATCGCTGGGACCCGCCTACGCTGCGGCCGTGAGCCCGCCCAGCCGACGGTGGCCGCCCACGCCCGCGGTCCGCGCGACCCACGCGGCGGTGAGCGTCCTCCTCGTGGTGATCGCCTGCGGCATGGTCGTGCGCGGGGAGTGGCTGGGGGCCCTCGTGCCGACGACCGGCGCGGTCGCCCTGCTGCTCGCCGCCTTCGCGACCTCGCTCGACGTCCGCGACGGCCGCCTGGTGGCCCGCAACCTCGGCCTGTGCCGGTCGGTGCCCCTGGCCGACGTCCAGGTCGTCACCATGACGCACCGGGGCCTGTGCTGCGGGAGGTACGACCACGGACCCGTCGTCGCGCTGGCGGTGAGGGGGTCGTGGCTGGCCACCGTGCGGGGCCGGCCGTCGCGGGCCGACCGCGTCGTCGAGGAGCTGCGGCAGCTGCAGGCCGACCTCCGCTGACGGTCCGGCGGTGGGTCCGGACCCCGCGGGCTACAGGTCCTGTCCCCGCGCCGCCGCGACCGTCGCGAGATGGGCGCCGCGCTCGCGCAGCAGCCGACGGAGGTGCGGCCACAGCACCGTCCGCCCCGCCAGCGCACCGACCGGGCCGAGCGGCGCGACGACGTGCATCCGGTCGGTCATCACGGTGCCGCCGTCGCCGTCGGCCTCGAACAGGTGCTCGTGGCGCATGGACGCGAACGGGCCCCGCACCTGCTCGTCGACGAAGCGGTGCGGCCGCTCGTGCTCGGTGATGCGGCTGCTGAGGCGCCACCGCACCCCCAGGTGCCGTGCCGTGAACGTCACCTCGTCGCCCGGGCCCAGCACGCGGGCCCCCCTGGTCGTCGCCGTCTCCCGGCTGCGCGGCAGCGACTCCGCGTGCGCGTCGACGTCGAGCGCCAGGTCGAAGAGGACCGCGGGCGAGCACCGGGCCCGGGTGACGACCACCAGCAGCGGCACGGTCCGCAGCCTAGGCAGTCACCGGGACCCGGACGTCCCCGCGCTGGTAGAAACGGGGATGGCCATCGACGCCCTGGAGCCCGACCCCCTCGTCCGCCTGCTGGGGCCCTCGACCGGCTGGGACGCCGCGGACCTCGTCCGGGCGGTCGAGCAGCTGCAGCTGCGGCAGGTCAACCTCCGCTACGTCGGCGGCGACGGACGGCTCAAGACGCTGGCCTTCCCCGTCGGCTCGCGCGAGCACGTGACGGAGGTGCTGGTCCGCGGCGAGCGGGTCGACGGCTCGAGCATCTTCACCGGGACCGACGCCGGGGCCAGCGACGTCTACCTGGTCCCCCGCCACCGGACCGCCTTCGTCAACCCGTTCGGGGAGCGGCCGTCCCTGGACGTGCTGTGCTCGTTCTACGACCCGTCCGGGGCGCCGCTGCCGTACGCCCGCGAGCAGGTCGTGCGCCGGGCGGCGGAGGTGCTGGAGGAGGAGACCGGCATGACGCTGGAGGCCTTCGGCGAGCTGGAGTACTACCTCGTCGACGAGCCGGACCCGCTGTACCCGGTGGAGGCGGAGCGCGGCTACCAGGAGTCGGGGCCGTTCGCCAAGGGCGAGCGGGTCCGCGAGCAGGTCCTGGGGCACCTCACCGCCATGGGGGTGCAGGTCAAGTACGTCCACGGCGAGGTGGGCAGCATCCTCGAGGACGACCGGCAGCTCGTGCAGCACGAGATCGAGCTGCGGCCGGTCCTCCTCGAGCAGGCGGCCGACGCCCTGGTGCTCACCCGGTGGGTGGTGCGCGAGGTGGCGGCCTCCCACGGCCTGGAGGCCACCTTCGCCCCGCTCGTCAGCGACCAGGGGGCCGGCAACGGCCTGCACGTGCACAGCCGGCTGGTGCGCGACGGCGTCAACGAGACCGTCGACGACGACGGCCTCAGCGTCACCGGTCGGCGGCTCGTGGCGGGGTACCTGTCCGCCGCGCGGGCGCTGACCGCCTTCGCCTGCACGGTCCCCACGTCCTACCTGCGCCTGGAGCTGGGCGAGGAGTCGCCGGAGGAGGTGTGCTGGGGCGAGCAGGACCGGACCGGCCTGGTGCGCGTCCCGCTCGCGTGGGGCGGGGACGTGCTGCCCGGCATGGTGGCGCACGCCAACCCCGGCATGCCCGTCCCGGTCCTGCCCCCGACGACCCACCCGCAGACCGTCGAGCTGCGCCTCGGCGACGGCTCGGCCGACGTCCACCTGCTGCTGGCCGGGATGGCGGTCGCGGCGCGGCAGGGGCTGGCCGACCCCGGCAGCCTCGAGCTGGCCAGGCGGCTGTCGACGGCCGGCCGCGGCGACAGCGACGACGGTCCCGCCGGGGACTCCGACGAGGGCTCCGCCGCCGACCGGCTGCCCGCCTCGTGCGGCGAGTCGGCGGACGCCCTCGAGGCCGCGCGCGGGCTGTTCGAGGCGCACGGGGTCTTCCCGCCCGCCCTCGTCGACCAGGTGCTCGGGCAGCTGCGCGAGGCCGACGAGGCCACCGCCGGCGAGGACGGGCCGGACGGCGGCGGTCCGGAGGAGCTCGTCCGCCGCTACTGGCACGTGGCCTGACGGGGCCCCGCCCCGCGACCCTGGGTGGGCCAGGCTGGGCGGGTGGACACGAGCGGGTGGGGCCTGCCGGTGCGACGGCTCGAGCGCGACCCGGCGCACGGCCGCCCGTCGTCGTGGGCGGCCCGGGTGCCCGCGGTGGCCCAGGTGCTCGACCAGGGCTGGGACCTCGGCCCGGCGACCGTGCTCGTCGGGGAGAACGGGGCCGGCAAGTCGACGCTCGTCGAGGCGCTCGCCGGCGCCGCCGGGCTGGACGTGCGCGGGGGCAGCACGAACACCGCCGGTATGGGCGGCGACGCGCACCCCGACCCGTTGGCCGGGGCGCTGCGCGTGCGGCGCGGCGCCGGCGCCGCACGGTGGGGGTTCTTCCTGCGGGCCGAGACCATGCACGGCGTCTTCGACCGGGTGCACGGCTCGCGGGACGACCCCGACGACTTCCACGCCATGAGCCACGGCGAGTCGTTCCTGTCCCTGCTCGGCACCCGGCGCTTCAGCGGGTCCGGTCTCTACGTCCTCGACGAGCCGGAGAGCGCCCTGTCGTTCACCAGCTGCCTGTCCCTGGTCGGGGTCCTCCACGACCTCGTCGCCACCGGCACCGCGCAGGTCGTGGTGGCGACCCACTCCCCCGTCCTGGCGGCGCTGCCGGGGGCGGACCTGCTGGTGGTGGACGGGGACGGGCTGACCCCGTCGGCGTGGGAGGACCTGCCGCTCGTCGCGCACTGGCGGACGTTCATGGACGACCCGCGCCGGTACCTGCGGCACGTCGTCCCGTGAGGCCCCGGCGGGCGACCGGGGGCGGCCCGCGGGGGTGACACCCCGGGCGCCCTCGCACCACCGGCCCCCCGCGGGGCTAGGTTGGCCCGGCGGCGCGCGAGGTACCGCCAGGAGAGGCTGAGGAGACCGTGGGCGACGACGACCACCAGGACGGGGCCGGCACCGCGGCGACCGTCCCGGGCTCCCCGTTCCCCGGCTTCGCGGAGGCCGCCGAGGCCGTCCTCGCGGACCTGCAGGGGCGCCTCGGCCTCACGCTCTGGCTGGTGACCCGGGCCGTCGGCGAGCACCAGGTCGTCCTGCACGCCCAGGACGCGCCCGAGGGCTACGGCATCACCGCGGGCACGGTGCTCAGCTGGAGCGGCTCGCTGTGCACGGTCATGGCGGCCGGCGACGGCCCGCACGTCGCGCCGCGGGTGGCGGACGTGCCGGCGTACGCCACCGCTCCCAACCGCGCCGTCGCACCCATCGAGGCCTACGTCGGGGTGCCGCTGGTGCAGCCGGACGGGGAGCTGTTCGGGACCCTCTGCGCCTTCGACCCCGAGCCCCAGCCGGGCGCCCTGGTCGAGGCCGAGGACCTCGTCGTCCTGCAGGCGCGCCTGCTGTCGACGGTGCTGCACCTGGAGCTCGGCACCGAGGAACTCCACCGCCGGGCGGAGCGGGCCGAGACCGACGCCACGACCGACGTGCTCACCGGGCTCGGCAACCGTCGCGGCTGGGAGCAGGTGCTCGCGGCGGAGGAGACGCGGTGCAGCCGGTACGGCCACCCCGCGAGCGTCCTCGTCGTCGACCTGGACGAGCTCAAGGTCGTCAACGACGGGTCCGGCCACGCCGCCGGGGACGAGCTGCTGCGCCGGGCCGCGGAGGTGCTGCACGGCTCCCTGCGCAGCACCGACTACGTCGCCCGGGTCGGCGGGGACGAGTTCGCCGTCCTCGCGGTGGAGACCGGGCCCGAGGGCGGCCGGGTGGAGGCAGACCGGCTGCGCGAGGCGCTGCGCGGGGCGGGGATCGCCGCCGCGCTGGGGCTGGGCTCGCGCGCGCCGGACCGCAGCCTCACCGACGCCTGGCGCGACGCCGACGCGGACATGTACCGGCAGAAGCCGTCGCGGCGGACCGCCCGGCAGGACTAGGGGCGGCCCGCGGCGGACGGCCGGGTCAGAGCCGCTCGACCCGGTCGGCCTGCGGGCCGCGGTCGCTCTGTCGGACGCTGAACCGCACCCGGTCGCCCTCGACCAGCGTCGCGCCGCCCAGGACGGACACGTGCACGAACAGGTCGGCGCCCCCGGAGTCCGGGGTGATGAAGCCGAAGCCGCGCTCCGCGTCGTACCGGGCGACCACGCCCTCCCCCGCGCGCGCCGGGGCGCCGCCGGTGCGGGCGCCCGCCTGGCGCGGGGGCGCCGACGTGCG